>JAYTAK010000034.1:0-5154 GCA_043737515.1 Candidatus Kuenenia sp.
TGACTCTGACACCAACGCGACTCGTGCGAGTCTGTTTGGACGGTTGCGCGCGAAGGCGGGGCCGGAGCGGGAGATTGCGTGGGACGAATTTCAGGCTCGCTACGCACCGTTGATCGCCGGATTCGCGGCGCGGTGCGGGGCGAGTCGGCAGGACATCGACGACATCATTCAGGACGTGATGACGGGGATGCTGCGAGCTGCCGATGGGTTCGAATATGATCCGTCGAAGGGGCGTTTTCGCAGTTTTCTGAAGACCTGCACGGTGCGCGCGTCGATCCGTCGAGCTGGCAAGAACATGCGGTTTCGCGGGATGCCTCTGGACGAATTGCCTCAGGCGGAGATCGCGGTCGAACCTGTGTGGAACGATGTGTGGGAACAACAATTAGTCGCCCGTGCGCTGAGTGTGCTGCGGAACGATCTGTCAGGGAGTCTGGCGTTTCTGGCCTTTGAGCAGTACGTGCTGTTCGATCGTCCGGCTGAGACGGTCGCCGCAGAACTCGGCACGAGCGTGAATAACGTGCATCAGGCGAAGTCTCGCATGACGAAGCTGCTGAAAGAGACGGTGCAGCGATTGCGAGAGCAGGAGGATTGTGGCTAACGGCCGCCGCTGGCTGTTCCCGCCGCTCAGAATGCGCGACCGACGAAATCGCAGCGAAATTGCGATTCATCCTGAAAGGATGCAGGAAATCAGCCGGAGGTCGCCGACAGACGCACTCCCGGTTTGTTGATTTAGTCTGAATCTCACGTGGGCCAGGCTTCCAGCCTGGCATCGACTGAAGAAAACGCCTGGTGTTTCGCAGAGCAGTGACAAGCTGGAAGCTTATCCCACTATTTTGGTAAAACGTGAAGAACTGGTGTGTTCCGCTGGCGCTGCACACACCCTACCTGAATGACTAAATCAACACTCCGCTAGCCCTTGCCACTCACAAAACCTCAAATACGTAGGCGAGTCGCTCCGACGACTCGCATTCATGTCAACAAACGATCGAAAGGCAACGCTTGATTGTTTGAAGCGATGACCTCTGTTTGTTGGCGTTACGCCCGCTATTTCACGCGGTCATAGCCCTTGAACAGTTTGCGATCACTGCGTGGGTTGAACGGTGTCCACGCGGAATCGGCGTTCAGGTCATCTTCGATTGCTCGAGTGAACTCATGCAGTTTTGCGTCGAGGTTATCGATATGGTGCAGGGTAATCGCTTCAGGAGTCATCGGGATTGTAGGACTGCCGAATTCTCGCGTTCCGTGATGACTCAAAATCATGTGTTTCAGTCTCAGAACGATTTCCTTATCGATCGGTTTTCCGAGGCGTGACTCAGCCAGGATGAGCTTTTCGTTCAGGATCTCGATCGCGATATTGATGTGTCCCAGCAGTTGGCCTTCGTCTGTGTAGGCGAGGGTGGGGTCCCACGAGAGTTCGCGGACCTTGCCCAGATCGTGCAGCAGTACGCCCAGCAGTAACAGATCTCGATTGAGCGCCGGATAGAGCACGCAGATGCGATCAGCGACTTCCGACATACTCACAACATGCTCAATCAGTCCTCCCATGTAAGCATGATGGGCTTTCACTCCGGCCGGAGCGGCGCAGAGTCCGGTGACCAGTGCGTCGTCTTCAAGGAAGCACTGAGCCAGCGTCAGTAGTTGCGGGCAGCGGAGTGACGTCAGCAGTTCCTTCAAACGTGCCAGCAGCGGTGCGGCGTTGGCCTGAGGTTGCACCTGAAAATCTTCTTCGGCGCACGATGCTTGTGACACCTGATCAATGTGCGTCATGATCATCTGCAGACCACCCTGATACAACTGCACTTTGCCCCGGACGCGGACATAGTCGCCGGAAGAAATATGCTGCACTGTTTCTTCAACGACATTCCACATGAGGCCGCTCACGACGCCGGTGCGATCCCGGAGTGTCGCCAGCAGATACAGATTCGCGTTGCGATTGGCGCGAAGCTGTTTGTCGGCCAGGAGATAAATCTCATTGACGGAATCGCCGTCTTTGAGTTCTTTGACGAATATGCGTGCCATGAAACAACTTTCGAGGAGGTGCTGATCTGATGTTTTCAGCGATCTTTGCTGAACACAGAAATCAGCAACGGGCGGCGATTCTACGGGTCGGACGCACCGACAACAACTGCCAGCGGGTTCTTAATCTTGGCGCGGGCTTCGCCCGCAACCCAGCGTCGAATAGCCGACATAGACTCCGTGCGGCCAGGAGTGAGACAATTGGTGAGCGGCATCCGTCAGCTTGCCGGTACAAAAACGAGTTACCGGAGGGCTCACGCCGCTCCACTCGCCGGACTCATTCCCGGCCGCGCGGAGCATAAGAGCAGGATTGTCATTCGGGCGGGAACACATTTGGCAGAAAAATTGATGGCAGAAAAATGAATCGCAGAAAGATCTCAAGTCCTGGTCTGTATTTTTCTGCCGATCATTTTTTTGCCAGTCCTGACTTCTGCAAACAGACGTCTGAAAATCTTCTCAGGAAAACAAAACTCTAAACGTTTGCTGAGCAGGGTGCGTGAAGCGGAGCGTAACGCACCATTTTGGGGGAAGAAAACTGGTGTGTTCCGCTGGCGCTCCACATACCCTACAAACTGGTGTGCAGGCGCTCCGCTTGTCACACCCTACGAAGCCGGTCTACAAAGCCGGACTGGTGTGCCGGCGCTTTGCTTGTCACACCCTACTTTCGAGGAGCCGATTCATCTGATAGCATTTTGACAGTGCAGATTCGTCGCCGCCCCGGCAGTCCCGCCTTTGGAATCTGCTTCTTCCCGCCTTTGCTGTTCTGTTTGCCAGTGAGACCTGCTGATGCTTTCAATTCTCGGTCATGGCCGAAGCACGCTCTGTGACGGAATCACTCGTCGCGACACGTTACGCCTTGGAGCCCTCACGCTGGGTGGCCTGACACTGCCCGAACTGCTGCGGGCTGAACAAATCGCCGGTATCCGCAAATCGCACAAAGCCGTGATCATGATCTATATGTGCGGCGCGCCGGGGCATCAGGACATGTATGACCTCAAGATGCAGGCACCGTCGGAGATTCGCGGTGAGTTCCAGCCCATTCCGACGAGAGTACCCGGAATTGAAATCTGCGAACACATGCCGCGCATGGCAGCCATCATGGACAAATGCGTCCCGCTGCGAAGCATGTACGGTTCGCCCGACGGCGATCACGATTCATTCATCTGCTACACCGGACGATCAAAACGCAATCAGCCGCCCGGTGGCTGGCCGTCCATGGGGTCTGCTGCTTCAAAGATGCTGGGCGCGACCAACAAGGCCGTGCCGCCGTTTGTCGGTCTGTCGCCCGATTGCGGGCATCCACCATACGGTTCACCTGGCCTGCCGGGATTTCTTGGCATTGCCAATGCGGCGTTTCGACCATCCGGACCTGCCAGCGCAGACATGAAGCTGCAAGGCATCAGCAGCGATCGATTGAACGATCGACAGGCACTGCTGACCAGTGTCGATCGACTTCGCAGAGACATGGACAGCAGCGGCACACTGGAAGGTCTCGACACGCTCTCGCAGCAGGCATTCAATATCCTGACGAGCAGTGAACTGGTTGATGCACTGGATATTTCGAAAGAACCGGAAGCCGTTCGCGAACGTTACGGCAAAGGTGACGCCAATCGTTTCGGCGATGGTGCTCCGCGAAACCTTGAACACTTTCTCATGGCGCGACGCCTGGTAGAAGCGGGTTGCCGCGTGGTCACGCTCAACTTCGGTCGCTGGGATTTTCACAGTGACAATTTCAACGGCATGAAGAACACGCATCTGCCGCAATTCGATCAGGGCCTGTCCGCGCTGATCGAAGATCTGCATCTGCGCGGCATGGACAAAGACGTTGCAGTGATCGCGTGGGGAGAATTCGGCCGCACTCCGCGAATCAATCCCGATGCCGGGCGAGACCATTGGCCTCAGGTCGGCGGCGGCTTGCTTGCTGGCGGCGGTTTCCGGACTGGTCAGGTCATTGGAGCCACCGATCGTCTCGGCGCTGAAATCGCCGATCGCCCGGTCCACTTCAGCGAAGTTCTCGCGGCGCTGTATCGTCATCTCGGCATCGACCCTGACGCCACAAAGCTCCATGATCTTGGCGGCCGACCGCAATACCTGCTGGAGAAAACTACGCCGATGCCGGAACTGGTGTAGGGGACGAATTGCGATTCATGTACCTTGGACATTCTTGTCCGAGCCCTCGCCAGGAAGCGTCCCACTAACGGTAGAATGGTGAAAAAGAACACCATTCGTTCTGACGGGGTGTTTGCCACAAAGAATTCTTCCTGCCACGATACGCACTGTCTACGACGTCACCGTTCCCGGAGCGTTTCTCAATGCGACCTGTGTTTACCAGCCTGTTATTGTGCGTTATCGTTGCGTCATGCATTTCCTGTTTCGGCCAGGAGGAACGCATTCCTCACGCTCAGGACAAACCTCCGGGGCCAGCGTTGAGTCCAGCGGAAGCCATCGCGAAGATGGTCGTGCCGGAAGGGTTCAGCGTTGAACTCGTTGCGTCGGAACCGGACATCGTCAATCCGGTCTCAATGACGATTGATGAGCGCGGTCGATTCTGGATCACGGAATCGTTCGAGTATCCTCGGCGTGAGGCCGGGCCGGGGAAAGATCGCGTCAAGATTCTGGAAGATACCGACGGCGATGGCAAAGCGGATAAGTTTTCGGTGTTCATGGAGGGCCTGAATATCCCGAGTGGGATTGCAGTCGGACATGGAGGTGTCTGGATTGCGAACTCACCGGACATCCTGTTTGTGCAGGACACCGATGGCGATGGAAAGGCCGATACTTCGGAAGTCGTCGTTACCGGGTTTGGTCGTGATGACACGCATGAGTTACCGAATTCACTGACATGGGGACCGGACGGATGGCTCTATGGCCTGAACGGAGTCTTCAATCCGGCGCACGTGACATACGGGCCAAAGAATCCGAATTTCAAGGAAGGTCAATCACCGTGGCATTTCACGTGCGCGATGTTCCGCATTCATCCGAAGACGCGCGAGTTTCAGGTGTTCTGCGAAGGCACGAGCAATCCATGGGGCATTGCGTTCAATGACGAAGGCGACGCCTTTATCAGCGCGTGTGTGATTGATCACCTGTGGCATCTGACAGAAACCGGCTACTACCATCGTCAGGGAGGCCCGTATC
>JAYTAK010000035.1:0-5150 GCA_043737515.1 Candidatus Kuenenia sp.
GAAAGAACGCTGCTTTCGCGGAGCGAAAGGCGACATTGGCAACCGCGAGCGGAATAACTACATGAACATTTCGCCATGAATGTCCGAGGCGGGGTGAGGACAATTCCAGCAGACCACAAGGTTGTTCACAATTTCTCCGACACCCTCGATTTCGCGGACCAGGCTGCAGACATCAAAGTCATCGCTGGAGACGTGAATGACGCCTTCGAGACAAATGCCATTGGGTAATTTCCGCACGACGAGTGACCCGACGTCCAAACCCGCTGCGGCGTTCAATGCGCGGCGAACATCAGATTCCAACTGATGGGCAGAACGCAAGACTTCGCGTGCGAAATGAGAAGTTGACTGAGTGGAATGAACTTTCGCAGCCATCGCTACCTCCGTGTCAAACAAAAAGGCACTCCCTCGATAATCCCTCTGAGGACGCTGGACTGATGTTACCCAGCCGAAACAGGTTGGAAAGTTTGATTTTGAAAATGCAAGTCAGAATGCGGTGAATTCTGTCTAAAATCTCTCGCCACAGTTTTCCATGCTTTCCTGAATTCACAATCAAATCAATATTTGCTGCAATGCGTTCGTTGCGTCGAGTTCGGCACGAATCGCTGGGGGGAATTACTCACCGGCAGTTAAGGCAAAACCTGTTCGAATGGATTCCAGGCTGTTCGCGGATTCGGTGTTCCGGTGAAGTTCGAATTCGGGTCGGCAAAAGTTGCAGCCGATACGAAATTCAGCAGCGGAAAAGTCTGCTTCAATTCATCAATTCAACAAACAGAAATCACATATCATCCACGGATCGAAGAATTCAGCCTTTTCACAAAAGTGTGGCGCAGTCAAAATCAGGTCACACGGAAACTTTCCCTGAATTGAACTGAATTCAAAATCCAGTACCCGAGGTACTCTCCACGGCAATTCGTTGCGTTTACACACACCTGCCTCGGGACGTTTCAAGAACTGTTGCACCAGATGACTTTAAGATTCAAACACTGTGTTTGGAATCCGGTTTAATGTGCTGTGAAAGGTAATGATCTTCGAGTGCTGTCATGCCAAACGAAAATTCCCTGCCCGACGAGTTACGTGGTCTGATTGAAAAGCGATCTGCGAAAGATCGACGAAAAAAAGCTCAAGGCCGATTATCCGACGACGATGATGGACGAGCAGCCGACGCCGACGCTCGCAAGCCACAGCGAGATCGTCGCCAGCAAAAGAACTTCCGCGATTTACTCGACGAAGACGACGAATAGCCGTCCCGGTTGATCGTTGAATGTTTCACACCAAACGCACGATGCAGGCGTTTCCTGTGGTCGCGCGCAATGTTTCGGCGGGATGGACATTTGCAGCCAAAGATATCCGGGGCCAGCACTGGCCATTCGCCACGGGAAGCAGACACTTGGCGCGGGCTTCGCCCGCAATGCAGAGGCGAGCGGCGGGCGTCAGCCCGCTGGTATGCGATTCCTGCACGACTTGGAATCGCGAAGTACCGGGAAGCTGACGCATCCCGCTCGCCATCGAAATCTTCTCACGATGACAAAGTCTTAAGCGTTTGCTGAACAGATCCGTTGGCCTGCTTTGCGATTACTCTGCTTCGAGTCGCGGTGAAATCCCTCCGACGCTGCGATCGCAGTTGCGGCAGACGCACTGGATGTACTCGGCTCCCAGGAACAGCACGGTCACCGCATAGTAGATCCACAGCATGACCGCGATGAACGAACCAACGACGCCGTAGGCACTCGAGTAACGAGTGCCGATCAGGAAATGGGTGAGCAGATACCGTCCGATTTCCCAGATGATGCTCGCAAAGATCCCGCCGCGAATGGCTTCTGTCCAGCGGACATGCACTTTGGGAAGCCAGCGATATGTGAGCGCAAACACGCCGGCGTCGAGCACCATGGGAACACAGAAACGGATAATCGCCCAATAGCGATCACTCCCCGGCAGGACGGAACTGGAGTATTCTGCCGCGGCGCTCAGCGTAATGCCCAGAATCAGGATCACAAGCAGCAGCACACCCAGACTGCACAGCATGAGAAATGCCAGCCCGCGATGAAAGATCACACGCCAGATGGCCGCGAGAATGCCGCGGGATTCCGGCGGTTCGACATTCCAGATGATATCGAACGCCGTTTCGAACTGCACGAAGATCGCCATCGCTCCGAACAGCAGGGAGACCAGTCCAATCGGCCCCGTCGTCTGTGCTCCGCTGCGAACCTGGTCAAGTGCCTCTGCGACATGGACCTGCAACGCCGGGGACAACTGGCTTCCGACGGCGTTGAGCAGTTCTGTCTCCGCATTTCTTCCTGCCAACGTAAACTTCAGCAACAATCCGACGCCGGAGATCAATGTCAACAGGAGTGGAAAGAACGACAATGCACCGTAATAGGCAACACCGGCTGCCAGGAGACTGCCATTGTCGTCCGTCCACCGTTTCCAGATACGTTGCACATTCCTGACAAACGTGCTGGATCGAAGCGAAATCATCATTGTGGCTCTGTCAGATAGTTGGAAACCTTAAGCCACACGAAGTATCGATTGCTGCGAGAATCCAGCTCCAGACTCGATTGGGTGTGATTATCCACGTTATCGCGTCTTCAGAGCGTCGCGAATTTCGCGAAGCAGCAATATGTCCTCGGGCGGAGCCGCTGGAACTGGAGGAGCTGCTGCGGCCTGCTTTTCGAATCTGGCCTTTGCAGTATTCATGATCTTGATCATCGCGAACACAGCCGCCGCCACGATCAGGAAATCAAATGTGGTCTGCAGAAAATTACCGTAGTTCAGGAAGACTTCCGTGGGGATCAATTCTCCTGCCGCGTTCTTTGTCGGTTCTCCTGCTCCCAGCGATAACTTCAGATCTGTAAACTTGACTCCGCCAATCACCTTCCCGAGCGGTGGCATGATCACGTCAGCCACCAGAGAACCGACGATTTTCCCGAATGCGGCCCCGATAATTATGCCAACGGCCATGTCCACGACATTGCCCTTCATGGCAAACTCTTTGAATTCCTTGATAAGCCCCATCGATGCGTGCTCCAATGTTGAATGAAACTACAAACACTCCAGCGGTCACCTGCCCGCCAGTCGCGGCGAATCCTGACGATTTCATGGTTTTTTGGCAAGAACGAGTTCTTTCCCTGAAAGCGGTTGCTCCTGTGAAAATACACCCAAATCTGCCGCGTTCTCCGGAAAATCCCAAGGATTGGCAGATGATGGAATGAACCTGTGACCGCATCACGATACCTTGCTCTGACACATTTATAACTCGCGCGGGAGGCCATGAGTTGTAGCCGAATTCGTCAGAATTCGGACCCGGACCATGATTCCACCCGAAGTCTCACGACTTCGGCTACAAGAAAATGCGTCACTCGGACCCGCGCGGAGTATCACAGTCAAATTCACACGTCGATCTTGTCAGAACTGAAGGTACAGCATCATGGGAATTCCGAAAGTGGCGATCGTCGGTCGCCCCAACGTCGGAAAAAGCTCGCTGCTGAACTGGCTGGCCGAGCGACTGATTTCCGTTGTCGATCCGACTGCCGGGGTTACCCGCGACCGCGTCACCTGGATTATGCACAAGCATGACCGCTACTTCGAACTCGTCGATACCGGCGGCATCGGGATCGTGGACAGCGACGATCTGTCCGCAGACATTGAGCGTCAGATCCAGACGGGTCTGGACGAATGCGACCTGATGCTGTTCGTTGTCGATGCCAAAGCCGGACTCACGCCGCTGGACGAACAGGTCGCCGACCGTTTGCGCCGCATGAGCAAACCCACGCTGCTGGTCGTCAACAAATGCGATTCGACAAAACTGGACCTTGAAGCCGCGTCGTATCTGCAGCTCTGCGACGTGCCCATCATCACGACCAGCGTCAAAGCCAACCGGAACCGTTATGAACTGGTTGAAAAGATTGTCGAGATGCTGCCCGCACCTGCTTCGACCGAAACCGCAGAAGGTGATCAACTGCTCAAGCCTGCCGATATGCGAATCGCCGTCGTGGGACGTCGCAATGTGGGCAAGAGTACGTTTATCAATCAACTGGCACAAAGTGAGCGCGTG
Source organism: Candidatus Kuenenia sp. (assembly GCA_043737515.1). Classification (GTDB taxonomy): domain Bacteria; phylum Planctomycetota; class Planctomycetia; order Planctomycetales; family Planctomycetaceae; genus SXXK01. The sequence goes on from JAYTAK010000035.1 coordinate 4,052, forward strand.
ATCGTCAGCGAAATCGCCGGCACGACGCGCGACAGTATTGACATCCGTTTCGAAGTCGATGGTAAGTCGTTTATCGCGATTGACACGCCCGGCGTCCGCAAGAAAAAGAGCCTTGCCAACGATATTGAATTCTACGGACTTGTCCGAGCCCAGCGGAGTATCCGTCGTGCGGATCTGGTGCTGATGTTCTTCGATGCGACCGAGACAATTTCCAAGGTCGATAAGCAGTTGGTCGAAGAAATCAGCGAACATTACAAGCCTTGCATCTTCGTCATCAACAAGTGGGACCGCGCCCTGGATCAGGAAATGACGACCGACAAATGGTCGAAGTACCTGACGACCGCGTTCGTCTCCATGCGTCATGTTCCGATAGCAATTATCACGGCGAAAGACGGAAAGAACGTTCGCAAGCTGCTCAACCTGGCCAGATCGGTGTACAAGCAGGCCAATGCCCGCATGAGTACAGCGCGACTGAACAAAGCCGTGCGAATGGCGATTGACAAGAACCCTCCGCCAATTCGATCCAACCGCCGCCCTAAGATTTTCTTTGCATCGCAGGTGGCTGGCGCGCCGCCCACGATTGTACTCAAGTGCAACGAACCCGCGCTGCTGGACGAATCATGGAAGCGGTATCTGCTGGGTTTTCTGCGTGAGGCTACGCCGTTTCAGGAAGTTCCCATTCGATTGATCCTGCGCGGTCGCAACGAAGCGAATGACGATCTGGGGGTTGAGTCGCGTCCGGAAGAAGTCGAACCTCCGGAACTGACGGAACTCACTGACGAGCAGATGCTCGATCCGACAGAAGATGCCGATGCACTGGAACAGGCGCTGGATGATCTCGAATCTGACGACTTGCTGACGCTTGAAGATGAAGCTGATGAACACGCGCACGATGACGGGGACGACGAGATTGAGGAAGATGAAGACTTCCCCGCTCCGAATTTCATTGATGAATAGTCGGCTCGTAGGCTAATCTTCCAGAGTCGTCTCGCCAATGCTTCATTCAACACTCTGCTCAGCAAACGTTTAGAGTGTTGTTTTCCTGAGAAGATTCTTAGCGTGCCACTTTACTGCAGTGACGGACCGTGCGAGCAACTTT
>JAYTAK010000036.1:0-11842 GCA_043737515.1 Candidatus Kuenenia sp.
TTTCGGACTCAAAACGCCTACGAAACCGCCCTTTATCACAACCTCGGCGACCTCCCGTTCCCTGAATTCACCCACAGATTCTTCTGAGGAGGCCAGAAAGAAGAGTAAAGAGCACGATTTTCATAGCATGATTCTCCGCTGTCGGTGACGGTGCGACAATTTGACGACGCGAAGGAAACAAAAAGGGTCGGGTCTCATTGATTTGAGACCGGACCCTTTTTTGCCTTCCCACCTGAAATTGAAATGGAATGTTTGCTTTTTTCCCACGCCGATTGACAAAAATGCCGTCTTGGAAAGGCAAAGCGGCGACAAGTCGCCGCACTCCAAATGACTGTCACTTGTTTCAGAATCAATGGCGTCCTCGGCAACGTCGGCTCCATCATCACCTTCCAGGTCGGCAGCGACGACGCAGAACGTCTCGTCGAACAACTCGGCAAATACCCCGGCCAGATCACCCCCGAAAACCTCACCGGCCTCCCCCCAAAATCCACCGACCATATCGGTCGAAGGTTTGGGTGCTTCCGGGCACATTACCTCACGCTGCAACAGCAAAACGTCTCTCGGCTAGACCAGACGTTCGGACAGCACTCACGGTGCGAGTCTCCCATTGGATTGGCTTGCCAGCCTCCCCGAACGCGGCTTGGTTTCGTTTGGCTCGTTCATTTGACAAGTCAAGTTGAATCGCCTTATCGAACGAAGCTCGCACCGTGTCGGCTGGAAAGCCGAGTTGTGCCTGGGCGATAGCCATCCATTCCCAGACCTCGCTCATTACCGCAGCAGACCCGCCAATGCTGAGTGCCCGCTCGCAGAATTGTCGCCCTTCTTCAAAGCGACCGGAAATGAGGTGATGGTGGGCGAGCATGACATAAGGCCAAACGAGCGGAGTGCTCAGTTGGATCGCCGTCTCAAAGTCCGTCGTCGCACGCGCACTGAACCCGTAAGCGAGCATGCCACGGGCAACGTGAAGTGCGTCGTTGTCTGGTTCGATCTGTAGCGCTGCCGAATAGTAATCCGAGGCGGCTTGAGCCTTGCCAAGAAACTCATACCCGAATCCAAGGAGCGAAAGCAACGTCACATGAGTCGAACGGTCAATGTCGTTCGGATCGCCCTGCTGCATCCGAGCGAGCGTATTCTTCAAGATCAGTTCGAGCTGCTCGAACAACTGGTTTGCTTCCGTTTCTGACTTTAACCTTGCCGACATGAAACTGATGTCGGCCGCGCGCGCCAGCTCCACCGGCGAGCAGTGTTCGTGGCTCTTCAGGATCTTCTCCGCTTCCTTCAACGCGGCGGCCGGGTCGGCCATATTCAGGGAATGAAGGGCCATCGCCCGGTAATTGCCGTTCGTCGGTTCGAGTTTGTAGGCGTGCCCATAAAAAAGAGCGGCGGTTTCCGGATCGCCGGCCTCAAGCCAGATTGATCCGCGAAGGTAGCTGACCAGGCAAGGATCGATATACGCTCGCCACCGTCTCAGAAGATCGAGAGCTCTGTCCCATTCGCCTCGTTGTTTGGCTTCAAAAGCCTCCAACAGTTTGGCTTGGGCCTGGGGAGTCGTCGGTTGGGCGTGAGGCGGGGGCTCAACGAGCGAGTAGAGGTCTTCGGAAAGGTTGCTAACACGGTTGCGTTCGACGTCCGAGAGTGCTTGCCACGGGCCGTCGGTGGCGTCACGAATAGCGTCGGCTTCGGGCGAATCGTCCCTGTCTGCAGCGAGGAGTTGGTGCAACTCCCGAGTTCCCCGTACCATCGCCAAATAGCTCGGGGTCAGCGTCAACGTTTTGGGAATCGTGGTCATGTTTCGTCTTCTACCCAGTCCAATCGCGTTGCCGCGAGATCCGCCTCATACGTGGTCAATGGAACGACCTGGACCGGTGCTACATTGCCGTGCGTTGCCGAGTCAGGTTCCAGCGTGAGTCCTGTTGCGAATTCCCCCTGCTGAAACGAACCGCTCCCTGTCCGGAAACAAAACCATGTATTGCTACCACCGGCTCCGGCGAGGAGCGGTCTCATTCGTTTCGGGATGCGGTTAATGTTGATGTTTCTCCAGTTCGGTGCGACGGACATCCCTTTTCCATTTACGAGCACGTTGTTTTGCGAGTCAAAATCGATGTCGGTTCCGGGGCGGACCCCAAGACTCGTTTGGCTGACCGTCGGCAAATTGTCGGCCTCCTTTCGCATCACCCGATACACTGTCGGCATGATTGTCTCCGCGTTTGTGCTCTAAGAACCTGGCGATATTTTAACAATGGTAACTCTTCGCTTGTAGTTAAAAATCTCTCGAAACGCCACCCTCGAACTTCTCGTCAAGCTTGGTCCATGCTGAAGTTCAGGCAGCACTTGATACGGTGACGAAGCTGTTTGGCCACAACTTTCCAAGAGAAAACTGAAACGCCAGGGGTGGCGGCGACTGCGAGGTTGTTCCGAAAGCCATCCCGGTCCATCATGGCTGTCAAAGCCAGTCCGGCAAATTCGGAACCAGTCTGCCACAGCATTTCACGGCGGGTACGTCCTCAAAATTTTCGAGTTGTCATGGTTGATGCTTTCGAATTCCATTGTCCCGAGGAGGCTCGCCTTTGGCGCGAGAAGTTCATACGTAGGATGGACATTCATGTCCGTCGGATGGCCCAGAAACGCCTTCGAAGCCAACTTGACTGCAGTTCAAAAATTTGCTCCGGAGGGACGCTTTCTGGCGAGGACTCGGACATGAATGTCCAAGCTACATAAATCGCAACTTGGCGATGAGGGAGGAAACAAAAAGGAAACAAAAAGGGTCGGGTCTCATTGATTTGAGACCGGACCCTTTCTTGCCTCGAGAAGTTCATACGTAGGATTGACATTCATGTCCGTCGGATGCCCCAGAAGCGCCTTCGAAGCCGACTTTACTGCGGTTCAAAAATTTGCTCCGGAGGTGCGTTTTCTAGCGAGGACTCGGACATGAATGTCCAAGCTACATAAATCGCAACTTGGCGATCTGCGTTACCGTGTCACTGTCAGCGATTGAACAGGAAGCCGGGACTGTTGATGAGTGCCCAGGCAAGGTCTTCGGTCGCCTCTTTTGGTGTTGCGACCGTGCCGAAGTACTCAGTCATGCGTGTCATTTCTTCAGCCGTCGGTTTGCGGCAGAGCGTTGAAAGATAGACCGTTTCAATCAATTGTTCTTTCGTCGCGCCAGCCGCGATCGTTTTCGCAATAATGCCATCCGGGTGCGCGATTGCGTCGCCGATCGTCGGGCCGTTGACCATGTTCAAAGTCTGCCCCAGACTGACGTCGCTTGTGCGTTCGCACTCACAAGGTGATTCGCGGGGAGCACGTCCGAACATGTCCAGAAATGCGACTTCCACCTGAGAGTCCGGCAATTCAGATGCGCGAAATCCGGCGGGAACGCCGGGCAACGCACGCGGTGCTCCGGTGGCCTGGATGATGGAATCGTACAACTGTTCCGCCGACAACCTTCGCGGCACAGCGTGCGAGTAATTCATCGAATCGTCGTCATTCCACTTATTGGTTTCCAAACTGCGCTGGTATGTGGCGGACGTACAGATAAGGCGGATAAGCCGCTTCAGATCGTAGCCATTGTCAGTAAAGTCTTTCGTCAGCGCGTCGAGCAGTTCTGTATTGGACGCCGGATTGCTGGCGCGGATGTCGTCGACGGGATCGATGATGCCGCGGCCCAGAAAATAGCTCCAATAGCGATTGACGATGCTGCGTGCAAAGTAGGGGTTCTCTTTGGCCGTCAGCCATTGTGACAATTGCTCACGTCGGTGCGCGCCGGCATTGACGACGCCGGCATGTGAAAACGGAAACTTTGGTGACGCTGGCTGATTGGTGGATGGGTTGATCACCGCTTCCGGCGACACGTTGGTGAACACGAATTCGTCACCATCCGGCAGCGCGCGGCGACCGACGTCGGCAAAGTACGCAGCCAGTTCGTAGTATTGATTCTGAGTCCAGCGTTCGAAAGGATGGTCGTGGCATTGATTGCAACTGAATCGCGTGCCCAGGAAGACCTGCGTCATGTTTTCCATGACCAGCTTTGGTTCACGGGCGATGCGGAAATAGTTGGCTGCCGGATTTTCCAGCGTGCTGCCTCCGGCCGTCATCAGTTCCGAAGCAAATTGATTGTAAGGTTTGTTGGTGGCAACGGCCTGGCGAATCCAGTTTCGAAACGCCCAGACGCCGCGTTCGGTGACGGTCTTGCGGCGATTGAGCAGCAGGTCGCTCCATTTGAGCGTCCAGTGTTCGACATACTCCGGACGCGAAAGCAATTGATCGACCTTTGCTGCTCGTTTGGCGACTGGTTCTGTCGTGTCAGCAACGAAGGCATTCACTTCTGCAAGCGTGGGCGGAACACCGGCGATATCCAGTGAGACGCGGCGGAGGAACTCGGCATCGTCGGCAGGCCCGGAGGGAAGCAGTTTCATTCGCTGGAGTTTGGCATTCACCAGGCCGTCAATAAAATTCTGTTCGGGCGATGGCGTCCACTCGTATCCATCGCGGTTGCCCAGGATCGAAACAGGTGCGGCTGCATAGTTGCCTTCGAATCGCACCAGGGCAGCGGCTTCGCCGCGCTGAACGGCCTTGATCAGTCCCTGTTTCGAAACCGTGGCCACTTCGAAGTTGCTGGTTTCAAATACAGCTTCCCGAGTCACATCACGGGTTGAACCGTCGGCATAAGTTGCGATCACGATCAACTGCTGCTGATCATGGCGGAGCTGCAGCATGGGAGTCGGCGGGTAAATGGCAATGCTCGCCACCCGTGCAGCGTCGGGTTTGTACTGACAGCCTTCGGCAATCCACTGTTCCAGCACCCGGTAGTAACGCGACTGCTCGTCGAACAGGAATCCGCCTTCGTGCGGAACACCCTGAGTCGGCTTGAGCAGCATCAGACTTTGTGCGGGTTCGGATCGATTGAAGCGACGACCGGAGATATCATCCACGAAGGCGCGATAATCGTAAACGGAGTCGTATCCCCGCAGTGAAAGTTTGAAGCCGTTCTTGCCAGCCTGCGAACCGTGGCATGTTCCCTGATTGCAGCCGACTTTGCTCAGAATCGGATTCACATCCCGAATAAAATCGACGGGAACAGGATCGACGGTCGTCACATGGATCGGGACTTCCAGCTTATGCCCGACCGCTTCGACAACGATGGATCCTTCGCCAGTTGTGAGCGGAACAACATAGCCATCGGCATCAACGCGGCAGACCGCCGACGGCGTCGTGACGGTGGCTTTGCTGGTGACATCGATCTTCTGTCCGTCGGCGGTGACACCGGCCACAATCACACGGCGTGAATCGCGGATCGACGAAAGCGTGAGTTCAGCGGGATAAACTTCCAGCCCCACATAGGTTCGCACAGCGGAGTTGGCCGTCTCCGCTGGCGGTGTGTCAGTGGCCGGCGGAACGGCTGCTGGCAGAACGGCGGCAATCGGCTCCGCGGCGACGCTGTCCGGCACAGGCTTCGGTTCGTCTGCAAAAGCGACAGTAGTCAGCAGCAGACTGGCTGCGGCGAACGTGGCAAGTCGGTAAGCTTGATTGACGAGGGTCATCATGAGTGGTCTCGCAGGGAACAATTGGGAGGAACAGTCGGCCTGTTCTTCGAACCTTGGGGAAAACGATTTAAGATTACTGGCCTGCCGAAGCCACCGACGGTGGTACAGCAGTCAACGGGGCCGCCGGGAATGTCGTTTCAACAGCACCGGTTTCGGCGTTACACAGCTTGATCATGCCATCAAATCCCGACACGGCAACCTGCATTTCATCCGGGCGAAAACTGACGGCAAACACGGGTGCCGTAACGCTTGGAATATCTACAAACTTTGCGGCATCTTCCGTCATGTAGATTCTTGCCGTACCCGAAACTGCAGTACTGGCACCGACAACGAATTTGTTTCCGGAAGGAGACAAATCCAGATCGCACAGTCGTCCGGGCAGTTTTGAATACGCTCGGATGAGATTGAAGTCGTCGCCGATCTGGCGCGCCTTCTCACGGAAAATCTTGTACAAACGCGGCTCACCATCGGAACCGACGGCGAACACTTCTTCGCGAGTCGGATGCCGAATCACATCCACGAGTCCACCCTTTAAGGCACCGGGAGTGATACTTGTGATGTTGTCTACAAACTGCCCGGTGGCCACAATCGTCAGCTTCATCGACATGTCCCGACTGACGCTGATGACATGGTCGCTGTTCAGGGAGAACGTCGTTCCCTGAACCCAGTCCGAATGCGCATCCATCCGCAAGGTCACTTCAGCGGTTTCTACTTTGACCACGCGCACACGATTGTCCGCTGCACCGAAGGCAACTGACGATCCGTCCGCATTGAACGACAGCCCGAACAATGTGTCGAGAGCCAGTGTCGCGGAGTGCAGGAGTTTGCCGTCGGCGACATTCCATAACTGCAATTCGCCGAACAGGGCCGGGGTACCTCCGGCGACCGCCAGAATCTGGCCATTCGGTGAGAATGACAATGATTCGATTCGCTGCGAACGACCAATCAGCCGTTTCGGCGGGGCGCTGCCGTCGAGTGTATGAATCAGGACTTCATGGTATCCGGAAACTGCCAGCAGCTTGCCGTCGGGAGAATAGTCCATCGACGTCACAACGGGTGGCGTGGAATAGACGGGTGGATTTTCCGTGGTGATCACCGCGCCGACATCCGGCGGAGAATCGTCGGTTGCTCCCTGAGCGATCCATGTGCGAATCGTATGCACGGCTTCGGCTGGCAATGGATCCCCGCTAAGCGGCATTTTCGGATCATCACCTGAGATGTATTCGACGAGTTTGCTTTCGTCTGGCTTCGCCGCAACAACTGCCGCGCCAGCTTCACCACCCTTGAGGAGTTCAGCCACGGACAGCACAGAGAGTTTGCCTTCCAGCTTGCCCGGAAAATGACATCCGGAACACTGCCGCTGCAGAATCGGTCGAACCGATCGGTAGTAGCTGACGACCTTTTCCGGAGGCTTTTCGTCCTGAGCGATCGCAGGCAGTGAATTGCCCATGGCGACGCCAAAAGAAAACGTCAAAACAACAGCGGGAAGCAGGCTTACGCGCATGCTGATCACCCAATCGTCTGTGGGAAGGAAACTTGTTCAGGAGGGTATTTGCTGCGTCAATGATACCGATGAGCCAGAATCGGCCTTCAAGTCCAAAGTCGCAGCGAGGCGCCCACAGGGTAACTAACCGCGAGGCAAAAGGCAAAGATTCAAGGCCTTTCCCCGACAGATTCGCGCCTGCCAGACGGAGAAACGTTGAATTGCCTTGGCGAACTCCGTCGCAAAGTCCTGAAAGACATTTGTTTTTTCGGGGGGCTCTTGTCTAATGGGTTGAACTTGCGACTCGGCGGCGAAGATTTATACTTCGCGCGGGCTGAATTGAGGCGAGCGGGGGACGTTAGTCCCCTGATTCTTCGTGAGGCCAAAAATCAGGGGATTGACATCCCCCGCTCGCCGAAGGCATGCCTCAATTTCGACCGCTCGCAGAATATACCGCCAACCCAGCGTCATCGTGCTGAAGACCTGACAATTGTGATGCACCACAATTGTTGCGAGTTCATCGTTTTCGATTTATCAGTCGCCAGAATATTCCGGCAATGTCCTGAAGTACTTCCGTTATGGATGATACGACAACTCAAGATCAGGACTCTGAAGAAGAGCTTGCCGATTTCGGGTTTGTGCCGGCACGATTTCCTGTGGAATTCAGACTACCGGAAGCTGACCGAAAGCTGCTCGACGACGCGGCGGTGGCAGTGCGGCAGGAGTTCCGCGACTGTTCGAAATGGAAACGCCTCCGTTGTCGCAAGGTGAGCATCTTTGCGGAACGTGATCGCGGAACGATCTATGTCGTCGATGTCGGCGGTTCTGTCGAGTTCGACTGGACCTGGGAAGGTGCGAAAGCGTTTCGTCCGAAGTCGCTGGATGACAACGGCAAGTTCTCGGATGCAACTTACGAAGCGGCGGCCTACGAAGATGAAATCGTCTGGTCGGGTGAGATTCTTGAGGTTGATGAGCGAAATGGATGTCTGTTTATTGCACTCGATAACCCCGAAGCCAAGCCCACGGCTGGTTCATTTTTTGTGAGGCCGTTTGAGTTTCTGGAGGGCCTGGATGCGGTGTACAACGGTGCGGCATTCGGGGCTGTCAGAGATATCCTGCCTCAGCGACTGGCAGCGGCAGAAGGAGGAATTCATCCGGCGACTGGACGATCGCATTTATCATTGTCATCGCTGCCGCAATTGAGCGAATGGTGGCAGCATTCGTGGTCTGTACTGTGGGGGCCACCGGGAACAGGGAAAACATACACATCCGGTCAACAGATCGCGGCAGTCATGGCAGACTCCGAAGAACGAATCCTTGTGGTGTCCACAACGAATCGCGCCACAGATGCAATCGCACTCTCAATCGGAAACGCCGCAAAGACGACGGCATCGCAGGAACTTGAAGACGGCAGGGTGCTGCGTATCGGCAAAGGGGCGTCTCCTCAGGTGTTTGCCGACAATGGACTCGAGACAATGCTGCGCGGATCGGAGTCGGATGTTCTGCTCCGGATCGACGATCTGGCTCAGCAACTGGAGGCGTTCGATGGCTGGGAAGACAAGGCTCTGACACGGAAGCAAATATGTGAACTGAGAGCTGGCAGCAACGATCAAAGCAAGCGACTGTTCATCGATCCTGAAGTTCGAGTCATCGTTGCTACGGCGTTCAAGGCCATGAGTTTCCTTGATGATGCGATTGTGAAACTGCTGATTGAAAACGGTGACGCCCCGTTCACGACAATTCTGATTGATGAAGCCGGTTTGATGTCTCGGGCGGCGATTGCGGCGCTGTCTCTGTTGGCGGCCCGTCGAGTTGTGCTCGTGGGAGATTCAAAACAACTGGCTCCAATCAGTCGCATGTCCCGCATTCTGCCGACACGACAGCAGACGTGGCTGGGCAGCAGCGGACTCAGCCATCTGGACGATCTTGAAGCAACTCCGAAAGCCGTGCATGTTCTCACAGAACAAAGACGCATGCACCCGGACGTTTGCCAGGTGGTCTCCGATTTCCAATACGGCGGGCATCTCAAAACCGCAACGGACACACAGCAGCGAGACTCCAGCCTTTCTCCATTCCTCGCCGATTTCTCCCGCGCTGTCTGGTACGTGCTTGACGCAGAACACTCGGAACTCGCTGCCGTCCGAGCGGAACGGGGACCGGGCAACAAGAGCTGGGTGAGATCGATCACTTCCTCAATTCTCGAGAAACTCTTCTCAGACGCCTCTGTACGAAACGCACGCGGTCTTTTCATTTCGCCGTACAAAGCACAGGCTCAGGTTATTTCGAACCTGTTTGCACGATGGGGACTGGCGAACTGGGAAGCATCGACCGTCCACAGTCAGCAGGGCTCCGAGGCCGACATTGTGGTTTTCGACACGGTGAACGCCGGCAGCTACAACTGGCCCTACGATGAATGGAAACGTCTCGTCAACGTGGCGATCAGCCGCGCCCGCGAGGCCGTGATTGTGCTGGCCAGTCGCAGCGAAATGGAAGAGCCATATCTCAGGCCGCTCTTGCGTCGGTTGACTCCCGCCCGTTTGATTCGGGACGACTCTGGCTGCCACTGGGAGAAAATCGACGAGGCTCGTCAACCGACCCGACCAAACGCGAAGTCCGAGGTACTCTCAGAAGATTCTGCATCCTATGGAACGGGCGCGAAGACCTCCGGCGGCATGGGAGAACAGTTTGCGAAACGCAAAGTCATGAAGCCCGTACTTTCGCAGGAACAGCAACGCCTCACCAACCTCAAGCTCGACGGCAAGGCCCGACTGGTACGAGGCGTGGCGGGCAGCGGGAAGTCGGTCGTCCTTTGTAACTGGCTCGCGCGGACGGTGAAACGGACCGAGGCGGACAAAAACGTTTCCATCTGGGCCGTGTACGCGAACAGCTCGCTGCATAAGCTGTTGCGAGAGTCCATCGAGTCCGCATGGGAGAGTCTGGCCGACGGCGACCTGTTCGCCCGACGTGAATTCCCGTGGGAGCGAGTCCAGTTGTTGCACGTCAGAGCGGTCCTCTCCGGGATTCTGCCAGCGGCCTCGTTGTCGATGGATTCATTCGACTTTGACTATGATCGGGCGGCAGAGGAATTTCTGAATCGCCAGGATGCGGCTCAGTTGCTGCCGCGCTGTTCGGCGCTGTTCATTGATGAGGCCCAGGACATGGGGCCGTCCACACTGAAGTTGCTGCTGTCACTTGTCGAACCGTTGGATCCCGAAGATGAATTGAGCCGTTCGGCACATATTTTCTACGACAACGCGCAGAATATTTACGGGCGAAAGACGCCGATCTGGTCAGACCTCGGGGTCGATCTGCGAGGCCGTTCAACGATCATGCGCGAAAGTTTTCGTTCGACGACGCCCGTCACGGAACTGGCAGTGAATGTACTGCATCAGCTCACAAAAGATGCTGAGAATCCCGATCAGAAAGAACTGTTGTCGCTGGGCCTGATTGAACGCAGCGAACGTTCAGGGCGAGAATGGTTTCGAGTTCGATACAATCAGGTCCACGGCCCGAAGCCGATCTTCCACTGCTTCGATCAGCGTAGTGAAGAATCAGCTCGGATCTCCGCGCATCTGAAACATCTGATTCAGGTCGATGGCATCTCACCGAACGACATTTGCGTGATTTACAACGGCCAACTGGCAGCACAGATGATCGAGTCGATCCTGCGGCCAAAGTTGGAGGAGATCGGCGTTGAACTGTCGTTTCAGACCAGCCGTTCATTTGAGCGGCAGCCCAACACGCTGGTGGTCACGACACCGCATTCATTTAAGGGATACGAATCGGAAGTCGTGCTGATCCCGTGCGTCGATCAGTTTGTCACAGGCGAGGGCCGCATACTCGCCAATAGTCTTTACGTCGCCATGACGCGCGCGAGGTCCCTGCTGGCCATCTATGGAACCAACACGGGGTCGTCGGCTTCTCGATCACTGCTAGAGACCATTGCCGATTGTGTTGCCTTGCAGAATGCTCCACCGAATATCGACACTTCGAGCAGCATCCAGGATGATTTGATCGACATCCTGAAACGCATCGGCCCCGAGCACCGTCCGTGGCTTGTGAATCTGTGGAAGTCGCACCAGATTCATCAGGAACCGATATTGAACGACAGCGGCCAGATCGTCGCTGATCCCTTGTTCTGGTTTGAGCACGAGGGAATGAAGTGGGCCTGCTTTGAAAATGGCTCTTCAGGCAATGCAGCAAATGCAGACTCCCTTGCTGCCCACCGGATTCAAAGACTACGCCCCGGGATAACGATTGATCTGTAGCAGAATTCGTAAGAATTCTGGCGTGGCCATGCCTCAGCCCGACGTCTCTCGACTTCGCCTCTCACAAGACGTACGATCAGATTCATGATCTGTCGGAGAATCACATCAAGCTGCGAGCCATCATGGGGCCTGGATCATGGGACGAAGACACGGAATTCAAGTGGCGAACGATTCGTGACAACGTGTGTCGGCTGAGTCCGCAGACGATCGATGAGATCAGTCGCCTGTTCGTTGCAGAAGGACACAAGATTGATCGGACGCGATCAAAAAACTGCGAGCCGTTTCGTTCGTGATGCCCCGTTTCGATCTCACTTGGGGGCAACGTTCATTATCCCACCGAGAGTTCACTGATCCGTGACGGTCTGCGGAAGATTCTGGAGATCTGTTCTGAACTGGCCGTGGGAGTCGATCTGCCGGGGATCGAAATCGACCAACCGGACGATTGGCTTCACGCGGCCACTGTCGTGAGCAGGAATATTCGGCTTATCCACCACGTCGATTTCGTGTTACTCTCTTCACCGTTCTATGATGAGCCGCTTGATTCCGGA
>JAYTAK010000037.1:0-5146 GCA_043737515.1 Candidatus Kuenenia sp.
TGAAGAATACGGATACCATGCCAATCACTTCTGGGAGTACCCGATGCAGCCGAACCGCTTTGCGGAATCGACCTGTATCAAGTGTCATCATGGGATGACAGAACTGGGAGTGAATCCAAAATTCGGTGCGTCGGCTCCGAAGGCGTTCAAGGGTTTTCAGCTGATTCAGAAATACGGTTGCTTCGGGTGCCATGAGATTCATGGCCAGGATGCAGGCGTTGCCATCGGTCCAGACATGCGAGTTGAACCGCAAACCGCCGAAGAAATCGCACGGGCTGAATCTGATCCGACTCAAATCCCCGGTAAGTACCGCAAGGTTGGCCCAAGCCTGCGACACATTGCGTCAAAGACGAGTTCTGAATGGATTCAGTACTGGACTGAGATTCCATCGCGCTACCGACCGACGACGAAGATGCCACAGTTCTTCAATCAGGACGAGCACCTTTCTGCTGAGGATGCGGCTCATACGAAAACACTCGAAGCTGTGGAGTTGGCAGGTATCGCGAAGGTGCTGCTGGGCAATTCACAGCCTCTGGATTTACTGAAGCCGGCAGAGGGTTATGTGGCAGACGCAGAACGTGGCAAAAAGTTCTTCACAGAACGTGGCTGTCTTGCCTGTCACCAGCACAAAGCTGTGCCAGGAACCACCGCCGGATTCGCACCGGATATCAGCAAAATCCATGAGAAGGTCAAACGCAATGCCGACAATCCGGCGTTCAGCAATTGGCTGTATACGTGGATTCGTGAACCACACCGATATCATGCGCGCTCGGTCATGCCGACGTTTTCGTATCTTGATGCTGATACGGCAAATCAAATCGATCCGCCAGCGGATATCGCTGCGTTCCTGTTGAGTGAGGGTCCGGCGGGGAGCTTTCCGACGAACGAAGTGGATACTGTGGAGCTGGACAATCTCGTAAGTCTGTTTCTTCGCAAGGGTCGTTTCAGCAAAGAGAAGGCAGAAGAAATCGTCCGCACGGGTGCCTTTGATATGAAGAAGGCCGACGTCGTGGGTGATGAGGCAGCTTTGGCTACTGATGATGGCTCACCAACTACAGACATGGCAGAATGGCACAATCGAAAGCTGGAATTCGTAGGTCGCAAGTCGATCGGTCGTTACGGCTGTTATGCGTGTCACGACATGCCTGGCTTCGAGACGGCTCGACCAATCGGTGTGGCGTTGCAGGACTGGGGTCGCAAGGACACCAGTAAACTGGGCTTTGAACACGTTGAAGAATTCCTGCATCATCATGGCGAGCCTGCGGGAGGGAGTTTTTCATCCACGCTGGAACGAGTCGAAGAGGCCACAAAGGCAATGTCGGCCGGGCAGGATAAGAACGGCGACATGACGCCGGAAGAAGTCGATCGTGAAATGTCGGCAGCGTTCTTCTTCGACAGCCTGCAGCATCATGGACGACCTGGATTCATCTGGCAGAAGCTGCGTGGACCTCGCACGTATGACTTTGAAAAGACGCAAACCAAAGGATACGACGAACGTCTCAGGATGCCGAAATTCCCGCTGAAGGAAGACGAGATCGAAGCGATCGCGACGTTTGTGCTGGGCCTGATCGCTGAACCGCCCGCTCCGGAATATGTCTATACTCCTGATGAACGAGCGAAGAATCGCCTGGAAGGTGAGTTCCTGCTGGCGAAGTACAATTGCACAGGTTGCCATGTGGTCGGCCTGCCGCAGGTGACATTCGCGACAAAGCTGGATGATATTACCGCGACAGAAATGACGCCCGCCGACCATGAGAATGGTCTGGCAATGCTGCTGAAGCTGCGACCGCCTCATCAGGCTCTGACTGGCGAAGAAAGGTCGTATGTAGTTGACGAAGCGAAAGTCAATCTTCCGATTGCTAAGCTTCACGGTTTCATCGCCTCGAAGCCCGATCCTGACGAAGAAGATCCGGACTTGCGCGAGTATGGATTCGACGTTTGGGAAACGGCCGATTTTGGAACTGATGACACAGCCAAACGCCTGCTTCCGGGGCATCGTGTGTCATTCACCGAGGAGATGCTGGTTGATTATCAACCTGGCCGTGGCGGTGATTTCGCCGAATGGCTCGTGGAAGATCTGATGAAAACGAAGACCGGAGGAAATCGTTCGCTGGCGTGGCAGGCTTCCCCGCCTCCACTGTACCAGGAAGGTTTCAAGGTGCAGACACCGTGGCTGTATCAGTTCCTGCTGGAGCCGACTCAACTGCGGTATACGACAGTTCTGCGAATGCCGAAATTCAACATGAGCGAAAAAGAGGCTCAGACGCTGGCAAACTATTTTGCGGCAGTGGACGGGGCTGAGTTTCCGTTCCAGGAACAAACGCCAAAAAGTGTTGAGTATCTGGCGACTCGCGAAGCTGAACTGGCACATGCGGGTCTGCTGAAAGACGGCGAAACATATCTCGGCGAATCGTGGAAGACGTTGAATGGTCCTCTGTGTGTGAAGTGTCATTCGCTCGGAAGTCGCAAATTCAAAGTATCCGATCCGGTGAAGGACATTCAGGGGCCGAATCTGAACGTCGTGCAGAATCGTTTGCGAGCAGACTGGCTTAAGCTCTGGCTGTACAAGCCAACGTGGATCACGCCGTACACGTCGATGCCACTCAACTTTCCGAAGAACAACACGACTCAGTTCC
Organism: Candidatus Kuenenia sp.; assembly: GCA_043737515.1. Taxonomy (GTDB): domain Bacteria; phylum Planctomycetota; class Planctomycetia; order Planctomycetales; family Planctomycetaceae; genus SXXK01. Next base: position 2,637 of record JAYTAK010000037.1, read on the forward strand.
CGGATTTGCTGGGCGGTGATCCGGATGCGCATGTGACCGCCTCTCGAGATGCCTTGCTGAACTACACTCGGCTGATGGAAGACATTGGTCCAACCACTTATGCACCTCCGGGAGCCGCTGTTCCGGCGGACGGCGCTGCACCTCCAGCGGGTGCAGAACCGGAAGCAGATGCTCCGAAGGCTGATGCTGCCGCAGCGTCCGACGCGTCTGCACCCGAGTCAGCACCAACGGCTGATGCCGTGTCTCAGGGCAAATCCTCTCCACTGGCTGCTGTGTCCGGAGCCAACAAATGATGCTCTCGGTTTCGCTGACAGGATCAGATTTGCCTTTGACCAGATTAAGTATGGGCACCGCGATGAAGAAGACTTTGTGCGTTTTGATGGCTGGACTTCCGTTGTCGCTTGCCGGATGCAGTGATGTGCCGGATTTCGGCGGCGGTGCGAGCGTTGTGCCGGATGTGACTTTCGTCGCAGCAGACTCAGCGGCAGATGCTACCTCCGACGCATCGGTGGAATCCACTTCCGCTGCCGTCACTGGACCTCCTGGCGTGTTCACCGGGAAAGTTGTGTTGACTGGTTCGGTGCCGCAACTTCCTCCGCGGATTAAAATGGGAGCAACGTCGGTGAAGGATCCGGCGGTGTGTGCCAAGATTGATTTGGCGGACGAGCGACTGGTATTGGGTGAAGGGAACACGGTTGAAGGTGTCTTCATTTATCTCACAAAAGCTCCAAAGGGCGGGAAACCGTTGGTTGTTCCGGATGAAACTTTTGTATTCGATCAGGAGTACTGTCGATTCTTTCCGCATTGCGCCATCGTCCCAATTGGTCAGGTTGTAAAGGTGATGAGTAAAGACCCCATAGCCCATAACACCCATACAAATCCCAAAAAGGGACAATCTGTTAACACCTTAGTGGAACCTGGAGACCGTGAAGGCAAACTTTCGTTCGCCTACAAAGTGACCGAATCCGTTCCATTGCAGATCACCTGTGACTTTCACTCATGGATGAGTGCGTATCAGCTTCCTGTGGATCATCCCTACGCCGCTGTCACCGACAAAACCGGAGCCTTTACTATCTCCGACTTGCCGCCAGGTAAACATTCGTTTGTCATCTGGCACGAAGCGGCAGACGGTGGGTTTGTGGAACGAAAGTTTGCTGTGGAAATCAAGAGCGGCGAAACGACGGAAATGCAGATTGATTATCCGTCCGATCGCCTGAAACTCTGAGCGTTGTTTCAAGTCTGAAATTCTGTTTGTTTTGTGATTAGAGGTTTGGGAATGTCAATGACTCCCAGTCTGAAGCCACTGGCTCTCGCAGGTTTACTGTCGGTTGTCGCTGCAACCGCTGGATGTTCTGATTCTGCTTACGAATCGTCGTTCGTTTACAGCGAAGGGACATTGTCCCTGATGCGCGAGGCGCAGAACGGGACAAAGGAAACTCCGGGTGTGAAGACTCTGCTCGATGATCGCTTTGGCGACCCGCAGCATTTGAAAGCATGGGAGAAACTGCCAATCGATTTTGGCGGAACGATCACGTCGGTCGCAACCGCCGGCAAATCAGACGGCGGCAATCAGATCGTGAAACTGACGGTCGAAGAAGGAAAGACATTGCCTGAGAAGGCTGCCCGTGTCCAGTTCGTCACGGGTTCACGTTCTGGAGAAACCGTTGAGATCAGCAACTGGAATACTGCAACCGGTGAAGCGACACTGGTTGCCAAACCCGGTAAGGAAATCGCAGCGGGGGATTCCTGTATCATCGATCGTGGTTCTGTGCTTTCGTCCGGACGTATGCTGTACATGCGGCATTGCAGTCATTGCCACGGAACATCCGGCGATTCAAACGGACCGACCGCCCGATATATGACCCCGAAACCACGCGATTATCGAAACGGTGTGTTCAAGTTCACATCGACGAACGACATGTCGAAGGTCAGCCGCGAAGACTTGTCGCGCATCGTCAAGTACGGAATCCCAGGAACCTACATGCCGTCATTTCTGCTGATGGAAGATGACGAACATCATGCGATCATTGAGTATGTGCGATTCCTTTCAATGCGTGGCGAATATGAGCGGAAGCTGGTTGCGGAATTGTCGAGCGACTTTTCCCAGGAGGCATATGATTCTCGCTTGAAAAAGGCGGAAAAGAAGGCTGACATCCAGCAAGAACTTGGTGAGTTTCTGGCAGAGGACCTGAAGGAATCCGCCACCTCTCTGGGTGATGATTTGGCTGAAATCTGGTCAGCCGCTGAGACAGAAGAGGCTGCCATCGTGCCTTCAGTTCCTCGCATTCCGGATACGCCTGAATCGCGTCGGCGAGGGCGCGAATTGTATCTCAGCAAAACTCTGAACTGCGCCGACTGCCACGGAATCGATGGTGCCGGTAATGGACCTCAGACAATTGCCTATGAAAAGAACACCGCAAAGAACGACGAGCTTTACAACGAACCAGGTCTGCACGACATCTGGGACAATCTGAACCAGCCACGAAACCTGCAGCTCGGAATGTACCGCG
>JAYTAK010000038.1:0-2212 GCA_043737515.1 Candidatus Kuenenia sp.
GGCACGAACGTGGATTCCCAGAAGCCCATTTCCGGCTCCTCCACCCACGTCACCGTTTTCTTTGGTTTTGTTCTTGCTGCAGACATATGAAGTTTTCAGTTTTCAGTTTTCAGTTTTCAGTTTTCAAATCAAAAATCAAAAATCAAAAATCAAAAATCAATGATGTGTGCCATGCCCTGCATGAGCCGCTACAGGAGCAACTTTTTTCCTTTTCACAAAACCCGGTCTCTCGGCCAATTCCGCTTCCCGCAGTCGAGCGCTGATCGTGCCCCAGGCGGCGAACAACGCCATTGATCCCACCAGCAGCCACCACTGGCTGAAACCAAAATGCTTGCAGAACATGACCATCACCAGATTCGCCAGCGACAGAGGAATCATCACCTTCCATGCCAGCTCCATGAGCTGGTCAAAGCGAAAACGAGGAATCGTCCAGCGAAGCATGATCATCACGCAGATAAAGAAAAATGCTTTACCCGTCAGAATCAGCAGCTTCACAATCCACAAGCCCGGATAGGCACTCGTCGCCTCGGCAATGAAAGGAAAGCTCCAGCCGCCGAGAAACAGAATCGAGGTCAGGAAACTGATTGTGATCATGTGCGTGTATTCACCAAGGAAAAACAACGCCCATTTCAACGCGCTGTATTCCGTGTGCCAGCCGCCGATGAGTTCCTGTTCGCATTCCGCAAGGTCAAACGGCAGTCGATTCGCTTCGGCCAGAGACGCGGTAAAAAACATCAGCGCCGCCAGCGGTTGAAACCAGATGTTCCAGCTCAACAAACCGCCGTCGGTCTGCTGTTTCATGATGTTTTCGAGATTCAGTGTGCCGGACAGCAGTGCGATACCCAGCACCGACATGCCAAGTGGAATCTCATAGCTGACGACCTGAGCGCTTGCCCGCATCGCCCCCAAAGCGCTGTATTTGTTATTCGACGCCCAGCCACCAAGCACAACTCCGTACACTCCCAGACTGCCGATCGCGAAAATGAAAATAATGCCGATATCGATTTTATCCGCGATGATGAAGCGGATAAACGACGGCATCGTGGGATCATCCACAGGCCCGAACGGCACGACCGCGAATGCCAGCATGGCCGTGAATACGGAAATTGCCGGAGCAATCAGAAACAGGACCTTGTCCACATGCGGCGGAATCACGTCTTCCTTCAGCAGCAGCTTGATGCCGTCTGCAATGGGCTGAAATAATCCCATCGGTCCGACGCGATTCGGCCCGATTCGATCCTGCATCCATGCCGACAGCTTGCGTTCGAGCAGAATGAGATAATTACAGACCCCCGGAATCGCCGCGACGACGACGGTGATGGTCAAAAGTGTGATCAGAATTGGTGACATATTGTTTTGTCTGCCCGGTAGGGTGTGTGCATCGAAGCGCAACACACCATCGCATCAACTTTATTCATGGTGTGTTGCGCGTTGCTTCACACACCCTACAACGATTTATCTCTTCACACAGTCACAGGCACTGCTTCTTCCAACAATACGCCTTGACCTTTAAGTTCCGGACTCGCGATTGCCGCCAGTGCCGGAATCAGAACAGCAATTTCTTTTCGCAATGCTTCCGTCTGAATCAATCCCTGACGTTCAGAAAGATCCCACAGCAATCGACCGTCCGGACGAGTCCCGTCGGGGCCGCGCACAGAGCGATGAATCAACTGCGCCAGCCCCTTGTGATTCACGAACACACCTTCACGTTCCACGAATGTCCCCGACGGCAGTACATGAGTCGCATGCTTCAGCACCGGTGACGGCAGAATGTCCTGCACGATCACGGTTTCGACTTTACTGAACGCTTCGGCATGGATATCAGTCATCCAGCCTTCCGGATCGCCGCCAACGAGATACACGGCTTTGAACTGGCTGGCCGAAGAGAGCCGCAGTAATTCTTCGAACGGCATCACTTCGCCGGTAAAATAAGTCAGCACCGCTTCCACGCCCGCGCGGTTTGGACACTTTTCCGCACGGATCGTGAACTTGACCGGTTCGACAACATTGCCCTTGATGTCTTTAGGAAACTGCTGGTCCTGCCCTTCCATCCGCACAGGTCCCATGGCGAGCGTGACGTCAGCCGCGATTCGCTTCAGAAAGCTGCTCAACAGATACGCTTCTTCCACGGTCATCCATGGTGAAAGCACTGCAGCGACTTTGCCCTTGCCGCCTTGTGCGGCTTTTACCAATGCTGCCCTGGCAGACTTCA
>JAYTAK010000039.1:0-5136 GCA_043737515.1 Candidatus Kuenenia sp.
CCGAAGTTTTTTCATGACAACTTCGATGTCCGCCACGCAGAAAATGGTTCAGCCATCCTTGACCTCGGCTGCACGGATGCTCTGGTCCAGGCGATGCTCATCGAGGAACTGCTCCTGCAACAGCGCCACGACGAAGCAAGTGCCCGAGCCGTTGTCCTGAAGACGTGTGACAATATTTCGTCCTATGCGGAATTGATTCAATATCAGATTCACAGAATGCTCCTGATTGCTGATCAGCAGTTGGAGTTCCGCGAGGAAATGACACACCATTTTCGCAAATCGCTGATGACATCGGCGATGACTCCGCTTGAACGCCGCATCCATTATGAAGAAGGTCAGACACTCTTTGCTCCCGCGCATCGCTCTGTCATCGGGAAGTTCATTGTCCTGCTTGAGCATGAAGCGACAACGGACGCATGGCTGAAGCACATGCTGCTTGGAGATTTCTACAGTCAACTGGCACTCGATGCGGACGCGCTGAGTGACCTCTGGCCGCCATACATTCAGATTTACAACGAAAACCCGGAGGAAGCGTTGAAAATTCATCGCGGGCATCTCCACAAATCGTATCGACTCTATCTAAGTGCCTTTCGACTTGCCCCCGAACTTCCCGATGCTCCCTACATGCTGTTTCGCATGTCGAGTCCACAAATGCCGGCAGCCTTCGGAGAGGGAAAACATGATCGAATCTCGCTGGCGAGTCCTCGTTATTGGTTCGATCAGGTTGTTGCGGCACAATGCGATTACAGGCCGATTTACCGAATGTACCGGGCATCGTTAATCCCACCTCCGCAGGCCGGAAAAAGGGACTTGAGACTATACGCACGGCTGATCGAGTTCGGTCTCGAATGCCTGAACTCGGAGCTCTTCAACACGCAGATTCCCTTCGGCTTCCATGAAGCCGTACAGACTGTGATTCAAGGCAATGAATATATCAGCGGTCCTCCTGCTCCTTTCAGTCGCAGCACCTATTCCAGCGTCGGCCTGATCAAGGCCTACACGATGATGATCGACGGTTACTCAGACCATCTGACTGAAAGCGAAAAAGCGTATTTCAATTCGCTAATGGCCGGGATCAACTGGATTCAGGGCCATCGCGAAGAGGCGCAGCGTCTGTTTGAAGCACTCGGTCCTGAAACAGACCATACGGCATTCAAGGAACTGTATCTTGATATCGCGGAAATGCAGCGTGGCTTTTCAGGATCACGAAAAGACTCTGCTGTGAGATTGAATCGCTCCGAGATTCAGGGCATCAGAGTTCTACCCGCAAACCGTCAGTTGTTATTCTCGCTCAATTCCGGGGTCTATCGGACCTGGGATCTCGAAACCACGCAAGCCCTCGATGAGCATTCAGTGCTTCCTGCTGAAGCCGGCGAGTTCATTCAGAGCAGCCTTTCAGAGGGTGGCGAATTCGTAGGTTCCTACCGGCATCCCGTCCTGAAGATCTGCGACACGAAATCCTTTTCCGAAGTGGCCAGCCTCAACTTCCCGGAACAGCTGAAGATGATCGGAGTTTCGCGAACCGGTCGGTTTGTTGCAGTGGCGGTGGGAGAACGAGTCGAATTGTGGGAAACATCTCCGCAGCGCCTGATTGCAGCAATCGATGTCCATATCGGTGAACTGTCCTGGCGCGGTATTGACTGGAAACCACAGCTCGAATACGCCCGAGGATTCACTTTTTCAGACGGTGATGCGATGTTTGCATTTGTGCAGGGTGCAATTATCGAAAAGTTTCCGACGCAGGTTGGATGGTCGCACGAAGAAGCTCCGTTCCTGGTGAACAGGCTTCATGTCTGGGATTTTAAAAAAAATGAACTCGTCTGTAACGACCAGCCATTTGTTCCAAATATTACGTCCTTGCGGTTCACCGATATCGGCGAAGAGCTGCTGGTGGCCGGAACGCACTGGTCAAGATTCCAGAGAGCCCGCGACTATCTGCCGGAAATTGAAGAACAGCATTCGATCAGGCGAATTAATCCGAGAACGACAGAAACCGTGCAGGAATATGTCGGTCGCAGCAACCCTCTCTGGGTACCGACACAATTCGGGAAGGACCGGTCGCTTGTGGTCGCTCTGGCAGGACGCGAACTCATGGTGTGGGACGCCAAGTCCGGGGACGAGGTCACAACCGTTGAGTCGCACCATCAGGACGTCGATTTTCTAATGGCTTCGCAGGAGCTGAATCGGATTTTCTCCCTGGATTCCTCCGGGATGTTGAACGAGTTTCCTGAAGAGTTTGATCCAGGTGTGCGTCCGGTCTTTGTCAAACCGGATTTGTATGAGAATCATGCGCCCCATCGAATCTCGTTCCATCCTTCAACAAAGCGTGTTGCAGTCTGCAATCAGAATACGGGAGGCTTGATCTGGGATTTCTCAAACGCCGAGCGTGCGATTGGTCGGGCATATCGTTCTTCGGGACGGGTGGGTACCACTGCACTTGATTTCAGCCCGGACTTCCAGCGATTGGCCACAACGGAAGTTGCCATGCCCGGAATCGACGTCGTCCCCGAGCTCCAGCAGAAGACCCCCATGTCCATTTGGGATACAACTTCCGGAAAGGTGGTGCGAGCCCTGAAAGGTGAAACCAGTGTGATCGAGTGCGCAAAGTTTGATCCAAGTGGGAGATTCATTCTTGCAGGACTTCGCGACGGCAACATCGTTGTATGGGATCTACAGTCTGAGTCGGAACACCCGTGTCTGATCTTGAAGAAGCATCTTGCTGCCGTCACTCGACTCGAATTTTCTCCCGACGGACGGTTTCTGATCTCCGGTGGGCAGAGCGGCGAAGCCTTCGGAAAGCAGTTCTCTGCGTCCGTGAGACTCTGGGAAGTTTCGGAACAGAATCCACAATTCAAACTTGTGAGGACGCTCGAACTTGACCGAAATGACCGGCACCCATTCGGCGTTCAAAACGTCGCGGTGTCCACCGACGGAAAGTGGATTCTTGCGACTTATGGGGCAGAGACGTCGTTGTTCTCCTTCGATGGAAAACTGAACTGTCATGTGGTAGGAAACAAGGCGATGTTCCTGCCGGACAGCTCCGGTATTGTCACGGCGGGTGGTGTCAAAATAGCGGATAAAGCCGTGATGTGGGACTTGAGTGGAAACAGAGTGCGGGAATTTGAGGGTGGACATCGCCGACCGATCACTTCCATCGCATTCGCGCCGGATGGAGATGCCTTCCTGTCTGCCTCGTACACGGAAGGAATTGCCGCCTGGCGAGTCGGCTCAGGCGAGCGTCTACTCTACATCTCGGATCTTTTTCCGTGAATCACCCAGCGCGGGCTTCGCCCGCAACCCATTGGTTAAAGCCGGGACTCAGAAACACAGGCGACAGAAAAACCTGCGACAGAAAAATGCGAACAAAAAACATTTTCGTTCTGCGATTTGTTTTTGGCAACAACATTTTTGTCGCACCCGCCCCTCCTACCGTTGAGTCCAAGCTGAAAATCTTCGCGGCACAACAAGAAATCAACTATTCGTAGTACGGATTCGGTCAGTTGATGGAGTCGCTCAAGTTCGGATTAAGCCTCACTCAATTCCATCGTACGCTGCGTCTGTGCCAGGAGTTGACACAGATGGTTCGGGATCTCGTATCCCTCCGCGAGCTTCATCTGTTCGGCATCCACGGTCCTGCACACGTCCGTCAGGTCGAATGCGCGGCTGTGCTGTGCGACTCTGATCAGCGTCTGAAAACCTGTGGGTGACTGATGAAGCTGATCAGGTAACAGCGCCGCCAGCGCGACCGGAAACAGTTTGAAGAATTCCGGATGTGTCCCCTGCAGCGTCGATTCCAGAGAATGATGAAAGAAAATCGCGCACAACAAATCGGGAGGGAAATGCCATCCCGCTGCGAAATGCGCTCCTGCCGAGGCGTGATCAAAACCAATCGTTTCAGTTTCCCAGACAGCCAGCTCTTTCCCCTGCCCCAGCGGCACTTCCAGAAACCGCATGTACTGCTTGTCATACACGTTGGTCAGCACCGGCAACAAATAATCCTGCAGCAGACCACCCAGAAATGCCAGGCCCGGATCCAGCTTCATTCGCTTGGCGACTTCGCGTGCAAACAATGCGCGCTGCAGCGATTCGTTCCAGAAATTACGTTGATTGATGAGCCTGGTCTTCAGGGCTCGAGTGGCCGCCTTCATGCCGACCGCCAACAGATGCAGTCGTGCCGAGTTGATGCCGATATGCACAATCGCATCGCGGACGGAGCGGATCGGATTTCGCAACGCATAAACGGCTGAGTTCACATGCTTGAGCAGTTCAACCGTCAGCGCGGTATCTTTTTCCACGATCGCAGATAACACGTTCACGTCGAAATTGGGATCGGCAGCTCGTTGCACGAATTCCGTCACGGCGTGCGGCAGCGCTGGCAATTCGATGGACTTCGGAAGCAGCTCTGCTTTAACCGACCCCACCGCAGTGTCGCTCAGTGTTTTCCAGTCAAATGTTGCAGGGGCAGCAGTCGACACATCCAGCCGCGTTTCGTTCTGAGAGGCGCATTCGTCACATCCGCACACATGTCAAATCTTCGCTTATGTCCGAACAGGTCGCTTATCGCTTTCATTTTGAGGGACTTGCCTGATGCTGCGGGCAAACAACTCTGTCATTCACTTTGCTCTCCCACCAATTCGAATTTGACACATCTGCCGGTTACGCGAATTGTGTGGCCGGTGACGATGCAGGGATGCTGATGCGCTGGGGGAAGTCCGCTCTTCCGTGGTCTGCCGCTTCAGTCGCCGAGCGGCGTGCGTCGAAGATGAAACCACAGACAATCCACATCCTGTAGTTGCCGGAGACGCGCGTTCATGTCGACCAGTTCCATGAAAGACATGCGAAGAATCTTTGCTGAGTGGCCGGTGAGTATTCCCAAGGCCGGGCTGGTAGTGACCACGTTTGGCGAATCAATTCCTTTCTGCAGTTTTATGCTGTCTGGCGATCTACTGTTGCTGGAACGCAAAACCCCGGATGCGTCGGGCGCTCGCCGAGTTTTGATGTGCTTCGATGCAATTCATGCGATCAAGATTCTTGATGCCATCGAAATGCCGCGGTTTACCGCGATGGGATTCCAGGGCGTCGCGTGACGTGCGACAATGCGATAATGCCGAATCACGATCAGAATCCACTTCGCAT
>JAYTAK010000040.1:0-5134 GCA_043737515.1 Candidatus Kuenenia sp.
CGATAGAATTTTCCGGCATCCTGCACGGCCAGCAGGTATTTGGCAGCCACTCGTTCAACGTCGGCAAGTGTCGTCGTGAATGGTGCGGTCACGCCGGGAATGTTGAGCACACCGACGAGTTCAGGATGACGCTGCAGAAATGACTGAACGTCTGTTGCTGCTGCAGGTTTGCCGATGGAATCTGCCACGTCAATGGTGAAGAAATCCGAACACGCCATGAAGCGATCCACGGTTTTCAGATTGATATGATCTGCATCGACGTGCCAGCTTTCCTTCCAGCCCAGTTCCCGGACGGCCGACTGTGCTGCGTCGAAAACGCTTTGCGGTTCGGAACCGATGAACGTGTGTTCGCGATTTGACTTGTTCCAGACTGGCGCGACATGAATTCCGTCTTTTTCCAGCATTTGGAATGCCGCTAACTGTGCCTTCGCCTGATGCGCAAAACGGTCACCGACCCCGAAGGAAAAGCGTTCAAGTGTGAGCATGAATCCCGTGTTTCTTTGCTTTTTTTGTGATCAAGTTCCGGGCAGGCGTGGAATTTCCACTGAATTCTACGTGGGGTAAGCTTCCAGCTTGCCTTCGCGGTATGAAAACTCATGGCTTTTTGACAAACGTGACAAGCTGGAAGCTTGTCCCATTGACAAACGTGACAAGCTGGAAGCTTATCCCATTGACAAACGTGACAAGCTGGAAGCTGATCCCACATTACAAGCGGCGATTAGCCGCGCCGGCCCACCTTTCTCAAGCCGAGCCAGCAGCATAGCGTTTTTTCAAACGCATGGAATGGTAGGCGATGCAGAGTCCATTCACGAAGCCGCCGAATTTCAGTAGAATGACGGTTTCACACTGACGGCGAGCCAATCAGGCATCGATTTGCACGATCAATGTCTGTGGATGTTTTCTCCCACAGACCTGTCGCGCGTACGCCGTTGGCGCAGAGGTAATACGTTTTCACATGTCGAACGATTCAGCAGGCTCGACCGAAATCCCCAGTCACGTCATCGACTATCCCGCGCGCGATATGACCATCACGGTCGGAGCTGCGTTGAAGGTTGGAGAATTGCGCGATGTCCTGAAGCAGGAAAACCAGCAGCTTCCGATTGATTTTCCGGACGATGCCATGACCGCTGGCGATCTGGTGGCGTTTGATATCTGCGGGCCTCGGCAGTACGGTTACGGAACGCTGCGAGATTACGTGATCGGAGTTGAGGCCAGCGACGGAAATGGACGGGTATTCCATGCTGGTGGGCGCGTCGTCAAGAATGTCGCCGGCTATGATTTGTGCCGAATGCTGATCGGGGCACGCGGACAACTTGGCACGTTGCGGCAGTTGACGTTTAAGCTCAAGCCGCTGCCAGTGGAACAGCATCTTTCGGTGGCCGCGTTTCGATCTCTGAAGGATCTTGAGTCCGCACTTGAACGACTCAATCTGACATCGACCACGCCGCAAATTCTGGATGTTCTGAATCACACGGCGGCGGAGACATTGCTGCCGACGATTGATGGCACGCTGGCTTCTGGAAAGTTGCCCGCATCCGAGGCGGTTCTGGTGGTCGGCTTTGATGGATCACGGAAGGCGTGCGACTGGCAGACGAAAATGCTCGCGGAAGAACTCCACGGAACAGCAGTTTCTGTAACGTCCGTCGCGCGGCCTGAAGCAACGATGGCTTACTGTCGAGCGGCGATGCGGTTTTCAGCCGATTGTGTTGGGAAAAAATCGGGCTGGTCGGCGAAGGTTATGACGTCGCCGTCGCAGGTTGTTGCCGTGCTGCAGGTCGCAAAGGACTTTGGTTTGCAGACATGCGGGCGCGCGGGCAATGGGGTCGTGTATCTGGACTCGGACTCCGTCGTGGATTCCGGACTTGTCCGAGAGAAGTTGACGCAATTGGCTGATCGCGTTTCGGGGCATGTCGAAATCCGGGAACTGCAGGAGAAATGGCGACACCCGGTGATGACTTCGCCGGTGGAGCGGTATTCAATGCTGCTGCATGAGTTGCTGGGGTGAATGCTGCGCAAAATGCTGGTGGGAATTCAATGGCGCGGACTTAATGAGCGGAATGGCGCTCACGGGGATAGGACAACCGAATGGGGACAACCGAATGAAGTCATCTTGCACTTGCATTCATTCGGGTGTCCCAATTTGGTTGTGCAGCAATGACTGACCAGGAAACCACAGGCTGAAAAGAACAAATATCAATGTCTCAGAACAAGACTCTTAACTCCATCACCACACCGCGGCCGCTCGCGCCGTTGTTGCCACTGGCGACGACGATCGGGCAGTCCATTCCGTACGAGCGATTTCTCGACTGTGTGCATTGCGGACTCTGTACATCCGCCTGCCCAACGTACGTTGAAACTGGCGACGAAAACGACAGTCCGCGTGGACGGATCTACCTGATGCGTTCGGTCGTTGACGGGCGACTGCCGCTCACGGACAACGTGCGGCGACATCTGGACCTGTGCCTGGATTGCCGAAGCTGTGAAACCGCATGTCCCAGCGGCGTACAATACGGACGACTGATCGAACCGTTTCGAGTCGAGATGCATGAACTGGCTCCGGCGCATGCGGACGGCGGTTTACAGCCCGGAAGTCTGCCTCAGCGGGGCGGACATCGCCCCGACTGGTTTCATCGCTGGATCATGTACGGGCTGTTTCCTTATCGTGGTCGCATGCGCTGGGCGCTGAAGCCAGCGCGAGTGATGCAACTGCTGGGAATTGATCGCCTGGCGGACAGGATCGGAATGACACGTCTGCTGCCGACAAGACTGCGTCGCATGCAGGCTCAGTTGCCGAAGCTCAAGGCCTCACTTCCCGCACTGCCGGCCTTCCTGCCGGCCAAAGGCGTCCGTCGGGCGCGCGTAGGACTGTTTGTCGGTTGCGTGGCAGATGCCATGTTTCGACACGTCCACTGGGCGACAGCGCGTGTGCTGCAGGAAAACGGCTGCGATGTTGTGATCCCGCACAGCCAGGGCTGCTGTGGTGCCATTCATTATCACAGCGGAGCGTCGCAACCGGCACTGGATCTGATGCAGCAGAATATCCAGGCATTTCAACATGAAAAACTGGATGCCGTGATCGTCAACGTTGCCGGCTGCGGCGCGATGATGAAAGATTACAGTCACATTCACGACGAGCTGACAGGCGGGAATGAAAATCATGCGCAATCCGGCGAGAGTGACGAGACGAAATTCTGCAGTCAAGTGAAAGACATCAGCGAATTCCTGATGTCACTCGGACCGATCAAACCGCAGGGGCGCATCGAAGCCGTTGTGGCGTATCAGGATGCCTGTCACCTGCAACATGCTCAGAGGATTCGCCAGCAGCCGCGAGACCTGTTGAAACTGATCCCCGGAATTTCCGTGCGTCCGATTGCCGAAGCGGAACTCTGCTGCGGTGCGGCGGGAAGCTACAATCTGACTCAGCCGGAAATGGCCGATCGCCTTGGGCAACGCAAAGTCGGATGTCTGATGGATGTGAAGCCGGATGTCGTGGTTTCCGGCAATGCGGGCTGCTCATTGCAATTGCAGGCCAAGCTCAAAGAAGCAGGTCACAACGTCGCCGTGCTGCATCCAATGGAATTGCTTGACCTGAGCTACCGTGGCGGACGATTGAGCGAACTCTTATGACAAGACTGGAATCCATGCCTGCATCAACGAATCACCGTCCCAACATCCGCGCGGTCGTGTTTGACATGGACGGATTGATGCTCAACACCGAAGACGTATTCGATCTTGCCGGCAAGCAACTGCTGGAACGACGCGGTTTGGAAATGACGGACGTGATCCGCCACAGCATGCTGGGTCGTCGTCCGATCGACGCCTTCAATGCGTTAAAACTGCACACCGGGATGACCGATCGCATTGAAGATCTGATGTACGAAACCAAGGAACTCTTCGAAGCCATCGCCGAGAATTCGCTGGCCACAATGCCTGGCCTGCACGCGGTGCTGGAGTTGATCGAATCACTGGATCTGCCGCGTGCAGTCGCGACGTCGTCACCACGAGCTTACATGACGCCGCTGCTGGAACGCTTCGAATTGCTGCACCGGTTTCACTTCACGCTGACTGCTGAAGACGTGACGCACGGCAAGCCGCACCCTGAAATCTATCAGATGGCGGCGAGCAGACTGAATGTGTCACCCGGTGAGATGCTGGTTCTGGAAGACAGCGAAACCGGCACCCGCGCCGCGCACGCGGCCGGAGCCTACATCGTCTCCGTCCCCAATCGCCACACCGCGGTCGGCGACTTCAGCATGAGCCGCCTGAAGATCGACAGTCTGCTCGACGAACGACTCCACGACTTATTGCGATCGCCGTAGCACAGAAACTTCAGTCCGGGGCGCGGCTTGACGGCGTGCCAATGTGGCGAAACGAACTCACGGTCAGAATCTCCTTTTCTTTTGCACTTCGAGCGGAATGACGCATGAACACAGATCTTACCGTATTGCCTTTAACTGATCGTCAATTGCTGGACTCGTTGCAGTCGATTCAGAGAGACGAACTCCCCACCGAATTGCTGCGCACACTGCAATCGCGGGGGAGCGCGGTTGTGCCGGGATTGATCGAGATCCTGAAGTCGGATATTGAAAACGTCCGCAGTGGAGTAGATCCCAAACCGAACGCTTCCTTTTTCGCTTTCGTGTTGCTCGGGATGATCGGCGATCCGTCTGCGCTGCCGGTCATGATCGAAGCGATCTCGCTGCCGGATCCCATGATCGAAATCCTGCTTGGCGACCTGATTCACGACCAACTTCCCCCTTTTATGGTGAAGCTGAGTGCTGGCAATGTCAATCTCGTGAGGGATTTGATCGCAAACCGGGATCTGTATCTTTACGTTCGTTGGTCACTCGCAGGGTGTTATCTGTATTTTGTCCGAGAAGGGCTGATCACTCGTGAGGCTGCGGCAACCCTGCTGGAACAACACTTGAATGATGAAATCCAGTATCCGTCTTATGAACTCAACGCGGGCCTGGCGATGGAACTCGCGCGACTTGCTGTTCCTGCTTCTCTCGAAACAGTCCGACGTGCATACGATTCGGGGCACGTCGCTGAAATGGTCGTGGGGCTGGGTGAACTTGAAAAAGATTTTGCTGCTGGAGAGACGACGTTTGCAGCGGAGACAAGTCGGCTCCAT
>JAYTAK010000041.1:0-2210 GCA_043737515.1 Candidatus Kuenenia sp.
CTCCATGGTCGCCGAAAACGCGGCATGGCAGTTTGCGGACGACGAAGACGCACAGCCCACGACGCTCGGCACGGTGATTCGCGCGCTGCGCCGATCCAAACACGCTGACGAAGTAGAACTGTTGAAAACCTGCATGCGCGCCTGTGAAGCCGGTCATCGTCGCGCGTTTGAGGTGATTCAACCCGGCGTCTCCGAATTCGAAGTGTATCTCGAAGTCCAGCGGGCGGCTCAGGAAGCTGCCGGGGTTCCCTGTATTGTCTACGGTGATTTTCGCGCCACCAATGCGACGCTGCACAAAGCCGGCGGTCTTCCGACACAGTATCGGCTGCAGCAAGGTGACCTGTTTATTCTTGATTACAGCGTGATCATTCATGGCTATCGCAGTGATTTCACGAACACGATTTCCGTGGGAACGCCGTCAGAAAAAATCGTGGCCCAGTTCGAAGCGTGCCGCGATGCGCTTCAGGCGGCGTCAGGAATGCTGAAAGCAGGGGTTGCCTGTCGAGATCTCTGGCGCGCCGCTTCGACGGTATTGGAATCGCGAGGTTTCGGACCCTTGGCGCATCACGCTGGTCATGGGCTGGGTCTTGAACACCCGGAACCGCCGGTGCTGGTGTCTGAAAGCGATGATGTTCTGATCGCAGGTGATGTGATCACACTGGAACCCGGCTGCTACATCGAAGGCCAGGGCGGCATGCGATTTGAACACAACTATCTGATCACCGAAACCGGCAGCGAGCAACTCAGTCAGCATCACATCGGACTGACGCGGTGATCGACAGGAATCGGAACCGGCGAGCGCGTTAGAAAGTAGCAGGCACTTTCCAAGTGCCGTAGCCTTTAGAAACGTGCGAAATAGCGGACGCCACACGGAGTGTGCCTGCTACTTTTGAGTTAAAGCGAGTGCCATTGCACTTGTCCCCACGGAAGCAACGACTGCGAAGCGGCTCAGTCATTCGCTCCATTGGGACAAGCCCTGATGGCGTGGACTTAAGGAATTTCAAAGGCGAGCGGGGGACGTAAGTCCCCTGATTTGCTTGGGTTTGCGACGAATATCAGGGGATTAACATCCCCCGCTCGCCTTAAGTCCACGCCATTGGGGACAAGCCCAACGGGGGCCTCGCGCGTTCGCACCTGGAATTCGTTGGGACCTGGAATTCGTTCGTGTCAGAAAAATGCAGCCGTTTGAGCCTGACCTCGACCAGAGAAACCCATTACTGGCTGCGATTGCTCGTGGCCTCGGAAGTGATGACCGAATCGCGGCTGTCCGAACTCATCGACGAGTCCAACCAACTGATCGCCATCCTCACAACAATCATCAAGAAAACAAAAGAGGGCATGAAATGATTTCACTCTTCACTCTTCTCCCCATCACTCTTCTGCGTCGTCCGCGTGCCGGTCGCGATGCTTGCACCGTACAAGGGACGAGTCTACGATCCCTGCGGTGGCTCGGGTGGCGTATTCGTGCAGAAGGAAACGTTTGTGGAAGTAGATGGAGGACGGATCGGCGAAGTCGTGGTCTCCGCGCAGAAGTCCAACTCGACGACGCGGCGGCTGGCGATGAAGATTGAATCCTCGAAGATGACCTCGGGGCAGGCTTCGACGAATAAGCCGGTCAAACGCAGAACCAAAGGGGCCGGCGCATGAGCGATCTGATCCTGTACACCTCCGAAGACGGCCAGACCCGGATGCAACTGCGGGCCGATGGAAAGACGGTCTGGCTGACGCAACTTGAGATCGCCGAGCTATTCCAGACGACCAAGCAAAACGTTTCACTTCATGCGCAGAACATCTTCGAGGAGAGGGAACTCCGCCCGGAGGCAACTGTCAAGGAATCCTTGACAGTTCAAACCGAGGGTGCCCGGCAGGTGCAGCGCACCATCACGTTCTACAATCTCGATCTCATCCTCGCGATCGGCTACCGGGTCCGCTCGCCGCGCGGCACGCAGTTCCGGCAATGGGCGACGGCACATCTGCGGGAGTTCATCGTCAAAGGGTTCGTGATGGATGACGAGCGGCTCAAGAATCCCGGCGGCTGGGATTACTTCGACGAGCTGCTGGCCCGGATTCGCGAGATCCGCGCTTCGGAAAAGCGTTTCTACCAGAAGGTGCGCGACCTCTTCGCACTGAGTTCGGACTACAAAGGCCGGGAGCAGGACACGAGCCTTTTCTTTGCCGAGGTGCAGAACAAGCTGCTCTACGCCGCGACC
>JAYTAK010000042.1:0-2207 GCA_043737515.1 Candidatus Kuenenia sp.
TTGAATCGCCAGAATCAACCAATCGCGACTGCGGAGCGCATACGGCAGACTTGTATCAACGGACGAGATGCGCGATCGCGGCTGAATGGGAGATTTCGCTGGCATTACCGCCTGTTGTCCAAGTGCTCTGTCAGCAATCGATTGATGCGTGGCCGGGGTTGGAGGGCACCAGCCCGAAACCCCGGGGCTTCCTTCGCTCCGCTCAGTCCAGCCCCGGCCACCCGATCCATCGAAGCACGACTGACCACGTCCCAGTTGTTTCACCGCCGACTGCACACATCGCTCCGCGCCGACGGCATCGCCATTCTCGATCCGCATGTGAGCCATCAGAAACAATACCGGAATTTTGCCGTCGGCAGACTGTCCTGAGCGTCGAGCCGTTTCGGCCATCATTGATAACGCTTCTGCCCGATGATTCTGCTCCCAGAGCAAACGAACCGATCTCCAGCACCCGCCAGGTTGCGGCACAGTCGTGGAAAACGAAACTTCTGCCGGGGATCTCAGTGTCCGGCACAGAAGTCGGGTCACGGGAAATTGCGACGTTGGCGCAACACAAGTCGAGGCGAATTCTCTTGTTTTCACGACAGCACTTTTCGGTTTGCCAGAGTCAGGCAAGTCACCAATCCGTGGTGGACGATTGCCAATGGACAACTCGACGTGCTTTGTTCGTCAGCGAGATTTGACGGGAGATGCGACAGCCTAGCGCCGCATCGCAGCAGACGCAATAACGATTTTACAGATTTTTCCTGTTTTGCGGTTTATGACGGTTTATGACGGTTTTCAAAACCACGCACGGTCGGAAGTGACAAACGGCGTCCGGGCGGAAACAATTCGAGTATGAACCCACACTGGACTCCCGAATCGTGGCAAAAACGCCAGGCTCAGCAGCAGCCGAAGTACGACAATCCACAGGAACTTGCGGACGCCATTCGCCGACTCACCACACTTCCGCCGCTCGTCACTGCCTGGGAAGTCGATCGTCTGCGCACGCAGTTGGCGCTCGCTGAGGAAGGCAACGCCTTCGTGCTGCAGGGCGGCGACTGTTCTGAAAGCTTCGACGACTGCAATTCGACATCGATCCTGCGGAAGCTCAAGGTGCTCATTCAGATGAGTCTGGTACTCATTTGCGGCTCAAAGAAAAAGATTGTCCGTGTCGGTCGGATTGCCGGGCAGTACGCGAAGCCGCGATCGGCCGACATGGAAAAACGCGGCGACGTGGAGCTGCCCAGTTATCGCGGCGACATCATCAATCAATCGGGCTTCACCCCGGTCGAACGCCGCAATGATCCGCAACTGATGCTTCGTGCCTATGAGAAATCGGCGCTCACCATCAACTACATCCGCGCGCTGAGCGAAGGTGGTTTTGCTGACCTGCATCATCCGGAAAACTGGGATCTGGAATTCGTCCGCAACACGCCTGGCTCGCGCCGCTATCAACAGTTGCTGGAATCACTGAGCGATTCGATCCGCTTTATGGAAGCTGTCTCCGCCGGTGAACTCACGCAACTGACACGCGTCGATTTCTTCACGTCTCACGAAGGCTTGTTGCTGGCGTTCGAGCAGGCACTGACCCGCATGGAACGCAATCGCGGCTGGTACAATCTCGGCACTCACATGGCCTGGATCGGCGACCGCACACGTTCGCTCGACGGTGCGCATGTGGAATATTTTCGCGGCATCCGTAATCCGATCGGCCTCAAAATCGGCAACTCAATGGATCCCGATGAACTGGTCGAACTGATCCGTATTCTGAATCCGGATAATGAGCGGGGCCGCCTGACGCTGATCCATCGCTTTGGTGCCGAAAAAATTCGTGAGCGATTGCCACGTCTGGCCGAAGCGGTGCTCAAGGCCGGGCACCGCGTACTCTGGAGCTGCGATCCAATGCACGGAAACACGCAGACGGCACGCAACGGAATCAAGACGCGATCGTTCGACGACATTATGTCGGAGATCATCACCGCGTTCCGGATTCACAAAGAACTGGGATCACGGTTGAGCGGCATTCATCTGGAACTCACCGGTGAAGATGTCACCGAATGCACTGGCGGCCCCGGCAACCTGACCGAATCCGACCTGGCCCGCGACTATCGCAGCCAGGTCGATCCTCGACTGAACTACGAACAGGCGATGGAAATTGCATTTCTGATCGCAGAACAGATGAAGTGACAAGAAGTGCCGTCCGTCACATCATTCACACAGAACCC
>JAYTAK010000043.1:0-11787 GCA_043737515.1 Candidatus Kuenenia sp.
CTACAGAGCATTAACGTATGCTCTGATCAGGACTCTCACCTGACTATTCAATCGCCTTCACAGGCGCACTAGCCACGCTCGCCAGAGCGTGGGTTTCCTGTGGATCGCCCACGTTCTGGCGAACGTGGCTACAAAGTTGCGAGCACGGTCCGCCACTGCAGTAAAGTGGCACGCTAAGAATCTTCTCAGGAAGACAAAACTCTAAACGTTTGCTGAGCAGAGGAACCGACGTTGCCAGAATCATCGGCACGATTGATTTAGTCGCTCAACTCGATCAAAAATAAGTCTGAGTTCAGCGCAGCAGCGTTACGTGGCGACGACTCTCACCGGCACTTTTTGCCGTTTCGTCACATGACACGGTGAAGTCGCCCTTCAGAAAATCGAATCTGGTGGTCCGGTTTCCAGGGCAGCAAGGAACCTGGCCACCTCATGTTCCAGCGTCGCAAATTGCTCTGCCGTGCCATCAAATGATTCCTCACGGCCCCGGATTTCAAGTGCCAATGCCGCCTGAATCAGTTGCCCCGCATCAAAATAATTGACAGAGCCTTTCAGTGAATGTGCGGAGCGTCTCAGCAGTTTCGAATCGCGAATGTCCAGCGCGCGACGAACGTCGGCGATCTGGCAGGGGATTTCGTCTTTCACGAGTTCCGCAAAAGCTCGCAACTCATCTGCACCACAGGCAAGAAGTTGTTGGACACCTTTCCAGTCGATGTTCGGCAATCCGTTCGCAGCGTCCACCACAGCCGGTGATGGACGGTGTTCTGTGCCGTTGAAAGCTGCGTGTTCCTGTTGTTCCGATTCAATTCCTGGCGATGAAGAACTCACCGTCGCCCCGTACTGCATTCTGGCATCTGACGCGAAACAGACAGCCGGAAACCGTTCGATCGCCTGATACATTTCAGCGGCCATGACGGGTTTTGCGACGTAGTCGTCCATACCCGATTCAAGGCAGCGTTCGCGATCACCTTTCAGCGCTTCGGCGGTCATCGCGATAATGGGTATGTGTTCGCCGGTCTGTTGTTCCCGTTTGCGGATCGCAGCCGTTGCTTCATAGCCGTCCATAACGGGCATCTGCATGTCCATCAGCACCACATCGAACTCCTGTGTGGCCAGCATATCAACCGCCACTTGTCCGTTTTCCGCCATGACCACCTGATGCCCACGCGCGTTCAGCAGTCCTGTTGCCACGCGGCGATTGATTTCATTGTCTTCGACCAGCAGGATGCGACGCGGCTGAACTGGTGAGTCGCTTTCCTCCGCTGGACTTTGCGGAACGACCGTTATGAACTCGCCGAATTGCCGTAATACCTCATTGAGCAATTCTGACGCGATCACGGGCTTGGTCATAAACCGATTGATGCCGTGCTTCTGCCATTGATCAGCATCAGGGGGAATTGAGCCGGATGAGATCATGATAATCGGGCACTCATTCCTTTTCACGATTTCACTGATGCTCTCGGCAAACTGGAAGCCATCTTCCACGGGCATGTGGTGATCGAGCAGGATCAGTTGAATAGGATGTTTCTGCTTTTCCGCATTCAGAAGAGCCTGTCGCGCGGCAGCGGCGGAATCGGCCATCACCGGCAGCATGCGCCAGTACTGCAGCATTTCACTCAGGATACGGCGATTTGTATGGTTATCATCGACCACCAGAACCCGCAGGTTCTGCAGCGCCGCAAGTTCTGTTGAAGCGCGCTGGTGCTGTTCGGCCGAGATTTCAAGCAGGACCGTGAAGTGAAAGGTCGAACCACGATCTGGTTCGCTCTCGACCCAGATCGTCCCCTGCATCATCTCCACTAATTGTCTCGAAATCGTCAGGCCCAGTCCGGTACCTCCGAAACGGCGCGTCGTTGAGTCCTCTGCCTGCTCAAACGGACGGAAAATTCGCGCCTGCTTGTCGGCTGGAATTCCAATCCCTGTGTCTCGCACGGAAAAATGCAGAGAGACTTTGTCGTCTGTCATTGAATCGGCATTGACGTCCAGAAGGATCTCGCCGGCGTCGGTGAACTTCACCGCATTGCTCAGCAGATTCACCAGCACCTGCTGCAAGCGTCCGGAGTCTCCACGCAGATGGTCCGGGATCTCCGGCGAAATCCGGCAGGCAATTTCCAGCCCTTTCTCTGCCGCACGCAAGGCCAGCATTTGAGTTGCGCGAAAGACACATTCCGAGATGAGAAAATCACGGCTCTCCAGTTCCAGCTTGCCAGCCTCAATCTTTGAAAAATCGAGGATATCGTTGAGCAGTCTGAGCAGGATGTGCGCGGACTCTTCGACGGTCGACAGATACTCCCGCTGATGCGACCGCAACTCTGTACGAGACAGTAACTGTGCCATTCCAATGATTCCATTCATTGGCGTACGAATTTCATGGCTCATATTGGCCAAAAAAGAACTCTTGGCGCGATTGGATGCCTCGGCTGCCTCCCGTGCCTGTTGAATGGCCTCAAGCGTTCGCTTCTGATCCGTAATGTTCAGCACACCGCAGATCACAAGCGGACCCTCGGCAGATGCAACAGGGCTGAGCCCGACTTTGACAGGAAATTCGGAGCCATCTTTGCGAACGGCGAATAACTCAAGACCAACGCCCATGTCCCGCGGGACAGAGTTTTCGAAAAACTGCTGGCGAAGCGCCGGGTGCCTGGCGCGAAATCGTTCGGGGATCAACACTTCCACGAGCTGCCCCATTAGCTCCTGACGTTGATATCCAAAGAGTTCTTCCACCTGACGATTCACGAGGACAATCACGCCAGCTGCATTGATCACGAGCATCGCAGTGGGAGCAGCTTCCACCGTGGCACGGAATCGTTCTTCGGCGTTCTTGCGTGCTGTGATATCTTCGGCAAGGCCGAGAAACCCTGTGATATCGCCGGCAGCGTTCCTCACGGCTGTGACCACAAGACTCACCGGAAACTGACTGCCGTCTTTTCGCACATAAGTCCATTCGCGACGATCAAATCGACCAAGCTTCGCATAAGCCACGAAAACTTCGAACCCTTCCACGCTGTGCCCCAGCTCCTGAGTCAACTCGACGCCCCGCGCCGCAATCTCGTCCATCCGGTGAAAAACACCGGGGTTCTGTCGACCGATCATTTCTTCTGCGGAATAGTCAAGCAGATTCTCCGCGCCCGTGTTGAAGACTGTAATCAATCCGTTCACATCCGTCGCAATAATCGCGACCTGCGTCGATGCGTCGAGTACTCCCGCGAGCTGAGCATTGACCGCCGACAGAGCCTGCTCAGAGCGTTTCCGGTCTGTGATATCCCAACAGACTCCGGTCATACTCACGGCGCGGCCTTGTTCGTCCCGATACACCTTACCGCGGGCACCTAATGTGTGGATGCTGGCATCAGGCCAGAGAACCCGGTATTCCGTATCAAATGGCTCATTGCCTTCGACGGCGCGCGTCACGGCATGTGCAAGCTGAGCCTGATCGTCCGGATGCACCACCACCATGAAGCGGTCGTAAGATTGTGGTAAGGTTCCGGCCTCTCGCCCGAATAACGCGGGAATATAGTCGTCCCACAGGATCACGTCTTCGGCCACGTTCCAGCTCCAGGTGCCGACACACGCTGATTTCAGTGCCAGGTTAAGACGTTCTTCAGCCTGCTCCGCCCGTTTCTTTGCTGCGGCCGCATCTTCGGTAAGATGCTGCGTCTCGAGACGCTGAGCCTGAGCAATCTGTTCGGCAGCATGGAACCGTTCGCTGATGTCCCGCAGAAACCCGCAGAACTCAAATTGCTCGCCGACGCGGATCGGAGAAATTGTCAGCTCAACCGGAAACACTTCGCCACTGCGGCGGAGCGCACTCAGTTCCAGCCGCTGATTCAATGCCGACCCTTCGCCCGTGTTCAGGAAGCGAGACAAACCCTCCCGATGAGCGTCGCGATATTGGGGCGGAATGATCAAGTCGGTCAGAAGCCGCCCCAGCACTTCGTCGCGTTGCCATCCGAAGACTCTTTCTGCCTGCGGATTCCAGTCTGTGACGGTTCCGTCTTCAGCGATGGTGATGACGGCGTCAAGCGTGGCATTGAAGATCCAGCGAACGCGCTCGGTACTTTCCTGCGGCGTCGCGCTCAGTTGCTCTTGATTCACTTTTCCGGGCGTGCGCTCTGAATTCATGGCGTGAGTCATTTCAGTTGCATGGCCGACAGGTCATGGAAGTCTGGCCTGTTGCATTACCGGGGCAGTTCGCTGTCATCCCGGCCAGAATAGTCCCTGCCAGCATCGTATACTGTCAGGAATCCTTTTCAAATAGTGACGCACGCAGAATCATCCCGGTGCTGGCGGCTTTGCACTCAGGGTGCGATCTGTGCAGAGTCCGTCGAAAGAGGAGGGATTCGGAATTCTGTATTGATGCTGTGGCTGGAGTTGAAGATCTTAATTCCTGAGCGAATTGTTTGCTGAACCGAATCCAGTGTTCCCCATCCGGCTTCATGCCAGTGGAAACCCGGTTTGGCGACTACCAAACGAACCGCCCCACTCTTCTTCCGGCCCCCAACTGGCGTCCACCGACGCAAGGTCCAACGGCGTTGAATTAAAGAATCTGTTCGGCGAGCGGGGTACGTAAGTGTCCTGATTTGCCTTGTTTGACCGACACACATCAGGGGATTGACATCCCCCGCTCGCCTAAGTTCCCGCCACCGACGCGAGGTCGGGTTGGGACGCGGCCTCCTGGGTTCTTTTCGTTTTAGTTGCCAAACCTTGGTCCACTGGCACGAGGCCAGTGGGGCCAATAAAACTGTGGTTCTTCCCCCTTCAACGGCGCGACCTTTGAATCACGCAATCTACAAAACCCCCATTGCAAACTCAGGACTGGAGAGATCACACCCGTTTCAACGATGGGCTATTCTCGGGTGTCCCTGGCGGGACAAACGCAGCGAAACAAAAAAGCCCCGTAGTTTGAACTCCCCTGCCATGGGCGAATTGGCGCATCCAGCCGACCCAGATTTGGAAGACTGCGACTGGCAGACGCACAATGCAAGATACCGTGAACCTAGAACGAAAATTTCCGCGTTTCACCAACCCCCCGCAATTTTCTTCCGCAAGATGGATGGTATCAGCGTTCCGTCGCTGCACCGGCGTCCCACGGCTGCTCAACTTCCTCGGCCGCGCCACCGTGGAAATTTTGCCGGAGAAATGACACACGCCCCAGCCGAAGTTTGACCCGTGGTCCATGGACTGCAATGATTATGAAACGGGGCAGATGGTAACAGTCGGCGTAAAAACAACTCGGCGGACTGTGTTACCAGTACAGATTCGTCTTGTCAGGCACTCCTTTAGCAGATTTCATTCATGCAGCAGAATTCACTGGGTGGTCTTTCTGATGAGGAATTTGATCGACAATCATTATCGACATCGTCCAGCCTGATCGTTGAGCTGCAGCAGTTGGCTCCAGAGAGGTGGAGGCTGTTTGTGCGGCTGTATGCACCTTTGCTGCTTTATTGGTTGCGGCGTTATGGAGTACCTGATGCTCAGCGGGACGATGTTCTGCAGGAGTGTTTGATTTCGATATTCAGCGGCATTCAGAGGTTCTCGCGCAACGACGCGGGAGGGTCGTTTCGAGGTTGGCTGCGGACGATTGTTCAGCGGCGTGTGGCCGACTATCGGCGATCCACCCCCGGTACTCAGGTCACGCTGCAGGTGGATCTGGCCCACTTTCCAGCACCATCTGCATCCGACGATAACGGAGAAGGGGAACGAAAGGCTTTTGAAGACCTGCGAGGTCGCGCGATGGAGCTGGCTCGGCAAAACTGCACGGAGAACTCGTGGCAGATGTTTTGGCAGACGGTTGTGGAAAGTCGTCCCACAGCGGATGTTGCCACTGAGTTTGCAGTCAGCCCGGCGGCTGTGCGAATGGCACGTGGTCGAGTTTTAAGTGTGCTGCGTCAGTATCTGATCGACGATTTCAGAAACGCCGCCCAGTAGGCCGGACCCAGCACAGCGCCGTTCCGGCAATTGCCAGACACCTGCCGGAACCGCGCTGCGCTGGGGCCGGTCGACCTTGATCGCCAATTCGGCCATACGTGTGGTTGGCGATGGCGGCTGTTCAGTATTTTGAACTTACAAAAGTGCGTGGGGAGTTTGGCCTACAGACTGCCGCAACGCGGCACAATGTGAAAGCCTGGGGCATCGCCCCAGGAATCGGGCAATCTCCAACACGAAAGCCCTGAAGGGGCGGGATGGAGGTTTGCCTCATCATTTCGCCCCTTGGGGCTTTTTATGGCGCGATCCATTTTTTCCAGGGCGATGCCCTGGGCTTTCACATTTCGGGCCTTTGGCCCAGGCATCTCTCTGTACGACTCCAAAGAACATCTCCTGGCCGAGTCCGTGATCAAGGCAGATGTTGTCATTTCTCGCGTTGCGCGGCTGCGATAGAATCAGATGGTCGCAACTGCACACTTGCTCGACTGGCAATCATCGTTTTCCGCAATTTGCAATCGTTTTTTCTTCTTCACTGAGTTCCTGCCATGACGGATCTTCCTCAATGCCCGAGTGACGATGAGCTTGGCGAGCTGGCCGTTGGCTCATTGCAGCCAGAAAGATTCGAAGCGGTATTCAGGCATCTTCAAAACTGCCAACGCTGCCACGAGCGACTGTCGATGCTGGAAGACCGACGTGATCCATTTGTCGCATCACTTGCAGGCATTACGAATGAGTCACTGCTTCGAATACGCTCAGAGATGCTGTCGGAATCTCAAACGGGTGAAGTCATTCTGACACGACTGCTTTCGCGACAGGATCTTTCACAGGGGGCCATCAGCCGTCAGGATCTTACTCTGAAGGTTCCCTGTCGAATCGGGCAATACGAAGTCGAACACCTCATCGCGCGCGGCGGCATGGGCGAAGTCTATGCGGCTCGACACACTCGGCTCGATCGTCCGGTCGCATTGAAGGTCCTTAGATCGTTTCGGCAGGATGATCCCGTTTCCAGCAACCGTTTTCTGGATGAAATGCACGCGGTCGGCCAGCTCCAGAATCCAAACCTCGTTCAGGCTTTTGACGCCTGGGAGGATGACGGACAGCTCTACATTGTCTTTGAACGGCTCAGCGGCAGAACGCTGCAGCAAATCGTGAACGAGGAAGGAGTCCTCAAGCCCAAGGAAGCAGTTGCAGTGCTGCTGGCGGTCTGCAACGCCCTTGAATATGCACATGCAAAAGGGTTTGTGCATCGCGATGTGAAGCCCGCCAACATCATGCGGACGGCGAGCGGCGAGATAAAGCTGCTGGATCTCGGGCTGGCTTACTTCACCGGACATCAAGGCAACACCAAAACGGCTTCAGCATCAACAGTCGGCACACCAGGCTATATGTCACCAGAACAGCAGGCATCTCCTGACCAGGTTGACGCTCGCACTGATATCTATTCCCTTGGCTGCGTCCTGAGTTTCCTGCTGACAGGCAAGGTGCCCGGCAAGACCCCCGACGAACTTCACCAACAATCCGCACCGCTGACGACCGTATGGAATCGAATGCTCGCTGCCGATCCTGAGCGTCGTTATCCATCGATTGTTGAGTTGCGAGCCGATCTGACGCGGCTGAAGTCGCAGTTGGACACCACAGCCTCGCCAGCCCGCAGTCGGTGGAAATTCCTTTGGCTGGCGTTATTTGTTGCCATGATCGGCGTTGGTTTCAGCTTCAGAGCGGAGATTCTGCTTCGACTGCGGAACCAGGAAAGTCTGGATGACCGAATTCCTGATCCAGAGCAGATCGATTCGACTGCCGGTCACCAAATCAACCAAATCAGTGAACTCCCGACGCCTGTACCAGACAGCCTCATAGCAAATCGGGTAAACCTCAAACCCATTCAAGACTCGATTGGCATATCGCTAATTGAACTGCCAGCCGAAGAATTCGTAATGGGTGGATCCCCCGATGATCCACTGGCAGGACCGACAGAGTTTCCACAGCGTTCAGTCCTAATCCTGAAGCCGTTTTGTATTGGACAGTACGAGGTGACGGTTGGCCAGTTTCGGAAGTTTGTTGCAGCGACGGGTTATGCAACCGCAGCGGAATCCAATGGTGAAGGAGGCTGGCGTGCGAACGGCGGGAAGAGTTGGGGAGAAAAGTCTCCGGACGTTATCTGGAGCGCCCCCGGATACGCCACGAGCGACGATCATCCCGTTTCGGTCGTCACTTATGCGGATGCGGAAGCATTTTGCCAGTGGCTGAGTAAAAGCGAAAGGCAAAAGTATCGCCTCCCGACTGAAGCGGAGTGGGAATATGCGTGCCGAGCTGGAACGACGACTCCTCGGTCTTATCCCCCTGATTTAATGCCGGATTACTGCTGGTTTCGCTCAAACATACCTACAGCCGAAGCCAGACCCGTGGGCAGGCGGCTGCCAAATCCATGGGGACTGTACGACATGAATGGCAACGTGCGGGAATGGTGTCTGGACTGGTATTCCGCCACGGCCTATCAGGTGCAGTTCGCATCGCAGCCTTCAGGCCCGCTAACTGGCGACAAACGTGTGATTCGAGGTGGCTGTTTCATGGATCTCGATGCGTTTCTGCGATCTTCCCACCGCGGCTTTCTTGATCCCCACGAGAGCATCAACAATCAGGGCTTCCGGGTTGTCCGCGAACTGCCTTGAATCGCTGATTTCCCGAATTCTGCGAATTCGAGTTGCGCGCTGGCGATATCTATTGGTTCACTCAGGTATCTTGTCTGTGAATCGTCGATCCAGAGAAGATCTGTGGGTCATTGCACGCCTCAGCCTCGCAAGAGATTAAGAAAATGGCATCCGATTCCGAGAATACCTCGCCGTCAATCAACGAAGAGATTCGCAAACCCATTGCAGACAAGAAACCGAGTGCCATCTGGCGAACCGCATTGAGAGGATGTTTCAGCGCCGTGGGACTTGTTGCGAGAAGCACTCTGAGTGAGGCCCAGCGACGAAGGCAGCTTTACTCCGTGCGATCGAAGATCAAAACAGCGCAGACAACGCTCACTGAACGCATTCCGCGTGATGTCGGAGCAATTGTGGCTCAGGAGGGAATTTCCCTTCCAGAGCAAAAGACAATCATTCGGGAGTTGAAGCAGTCGCAACGCGCCTTTGAGGCCGCAAATCAGGCAGGTGTTGCAGGGGATACTGCAAAAAAGAAAGAAGCGACAAAGCTCGCACAAAAAGTCGTCGAATTGCAGATAGCACTGGGATCGTGTGTTTTAGAGAAATGCCCCGAGATCAGGAGCATTGCGCCGCTGCTCAAACAACGAGACGACGTAGTACGACAACTTCTTCTACTACAAAGTGACGAGCGAACTTTGGTTTCGCACGGTGACCAGCGAAGTCTACGAAGCAGAGCGTCTTCCTTGTTCGGATTCGGTACAATCACCGTTGTTGCCATGGCTGGCTGTTACTGGGGCGTCCACGCACTCTTCGGCGGCCCGGAATTCATCACATCCACAAAAGACGAGCAGGCCTTGACTGATTCGCTTGGTTTTGTGGTATGTGGTCTTCGCAGTGTCAGTGATATCGGCAAGGTAAAGGAATTGCCACTGAGTACGGGTTCCGCGTTTGCCGTTTCGGGCGATGGCATATTGCTGACCAACAAGCACGTCGTCGAAGAGGTCGTCGAGTTATCCCAAAGCTCAATTTGGAAAGATGAAATTCGGAAAAAACAGTCACTGGACGTGTCTGAGCACATCTGGGTTTTCATCAGAGGCATTAAATATGATGCGGAAGTTCTCCATGTGTCAGCCAATTACGACCTTGCAATACTGAAAATTGACCACTCGTTCACCCGTCCGTTTCGATTGAGCAGCCAAGCTGTGCTTCAAAGAGACACTGAAGTTCGTGCAGTTGGATTTCCGGGTGCTGCCACAACTGAGCTTTCCGAGCAGGAAGCGATAGCAGCAATTGCGAATACCACCGCGAACGACTCCGACGTCACCAGAAAGTTCAAAGTCCGTGATTTCGATTTTGTTATGACCTCAGGTACCGTCAGCAAGATGTCGGTGGAAGAACTATCCGAACGTTCATGGATTCAACATAACGCCGAAATCAATCCCGGCAACTCCGGCGGCCCACTCGTGACGAGTGACGGGATAGTGGTGGGAATTAACACACTGACGATCAAGGAAGCACACGGGGTGTTTCTTTCGTTTACTCTGCCCCAGATCAAGTCAGAAGTGGATGTGCATACTGACGGCGTCGTTTGGTCGGACTGATCGTGCCTGAATCGGTGCTATGGACCTTCAGGCATCTGAGATCATCGCAACTACAAAAATTCTCAGGAAGGCCGCAACAACCTGGGTTTGGAAGTGGTCAGTGAACTGCCATAAATCACTGAATCGGGCCGATTCTGAAAAAATGGTATTGCAACTTTGCGATACCAATTCGCTGGCAACACGTCCGATCAGTACCAATGAAGTTGGTCGAACCAAAATGAAGTCATTCTTCTTTCAGATTTGTTTGTCCCCAACCAACGAAGAGATTCTCAAACCCGTTGAACACGAGAAACCGAAAACCGGCTGGGGTTAATAAATAAAGGGGACGCAGCTCTTTGAAAATAAAGTCGTTAATGATCTGCGTCCCCTTTGTTTGTCCCCTTTGTTTGTCCTGCCCCTTTGTTTGTCCTGCAGGATCCGGCGATTCCAGAGCACGGTTGATTGGTCATATATCCTCGTCACTTCACATTCGCCTCCTTGTTGGAGGATCTTCAGGAGTCATTTATGCGACAGATTGCAACGATCGCAGCCTTTCTTGCAGCGGCACTCTCGGCTCGAATCCTGCTGGGGGCGGAGCTGGTCACAGCCTCCGGAAAACTGGAGGATGTGGATGCAGGCATGCGAGTCATCACGGTGCTCGTGACATCGAAAACGCCGGAAATTCGGCTGGAGCTTGAAGTCAGCCGAAAGGCGAAGATTACTCTTGGAAACGATGAGGTCGTTCTCGAAGCCCTGGAAGTCGGACAGTCCGTAGAGGTCAGCTACGACAACACACTGGATGTGGCTACTGTTTTGAAGGTGACTCCAGTCGAACCGAAGCCTGCAGAAACAAGCGAAGAGTTCGAAGTTCTGTTGGAAGACAACGGACTGGATGGCTGGTGGTTCAAGGAGGAAGTGAAGAAACCGAATTGGGAGAACAAGGCGGGAGTACTGCACTACAAATCTGCCGGGCCAAGTCTTGTCTCCGATCAGCGGTTTGACGACTTTGAACTCGAGCTGGAATACAATCTTCCCAAAGACTGCAACCTCGGCGTCTTCCTGCGTGGCCGCTACGAAGTGAAACTCACGGACTCTCCGAAAGGAGGCTCGACGTCATTAAAACCGGAAGGTCGCAACGGCGCTATCTTTAGCCGGATTGCCGCTACAAAAAACGTCTATAGGGGCACAAATCGGTGGAACAAGCTGGAAGTCAAACTGGTCGGCATGACTGTGACCGTGATCCTGAACGGCGAAATAGTTATCGATGCCAAAGAAATCCAGGGCGGTCCCACGTCAGTGCAGCATGCTGTGGATCACAACGAAACATCCCCTGGCCCAATCATGTTATTTGCTCATCCGAAAGGCGTTGGAGCGAAGTTCCGTAATATCAAGGTGAAGTCGCTGTAGTTTCGCTAGTCGCGATGAACACATTACCAATTTCCCCATCCTCAATGATTTGGTGCCCATTATGACTCGTGCAATCCTGAGCTTGTTCATTGTTCTTTCCATGATTGCAGGTTGTGGAGGCAACGAAGCGGGTACACCTGTCGAATTAGATCATTCTCAGGACTGCGGTACGTGCGGCGGCACTGGCCGGATCGAAGGCTCTTGTGCCATCTGCAATGGCGACGGACATCGCA
>JAYTAK010000044.1:0-5125 GCA_043737515.1 Candidatus Kuenenia sp.
CTGAATGCTCACAAGTACTCAGCGGACGAGCTTCGGCTGCTGCTGCCCGGCCTCGACTTCCAACGAGTCATCGGGTGCCTGGAAACCATCTCTTCCATCACAGAGGACAAAGCAATGCACGACCAACGCGAAAAAGCTCAGCGAGATTACGACTGGATGCTGTCGATGGCCCGGAAACAGGGGATCGAACAGGGGATCGAACAGGGGATCGAGAAAGGCCGGGAAGAAGGCATTGAAGTAGGCATTGAGCGAGGCACCGTCATCGGTGCGATTCAGTCGCTTCAGCAGATTCTGGGCAAGGACGTTTCCGGGACTCA
Organism: Candidatus Kuenenia sp.; assembly: GCA_043737515.1. GTDB lineage: Bacteria > Planctomycetota > Planctomycetia > Planctomycetales > Planctomycetaceae > SXXK01. The sequence continues at coordinate 318 of JAYTAK010000044.1, forward strand.
GGCGTTGGCCGACAAGTCGATCAGCGAACTGCAAGTGAAGCTCGCTGAACTGCAGACTCAGGTTCGCTCGCGGCTGGGATGATACATTCCGGGAACGCAAAGATGACGAAAAAGCAGCAACTTTCCAGACTTGTGATCCCTCGGGAAAGATGCGAAGCTGGCCAGAACCGTTTCCGAAATTCCCCGTCAGGCCGGTGGCCCCTATCCGCTGTCTGCGGCGACTGGCGCCGTCCAACCGTTGCCTACTCGTGCTGCGCAGTCGGTGGATCAGAAGTCAGAAGGTGGCAGTCTGATTTCGAATATTGTTTCCACGGGCCTTAAAGTTGGAGCCGCAGTACATGTTCCCGACAAAGGCAAAGAGCTGGCTGCCGCCATTGATATGCTCAGCAAGGACCAGCAGAAGTCCACGAAGTGACGGGCCACGCTTGAGGTTGACGTTGCGAAAAGAAAAAACGAATACTGCTTTTTGTCATCCCAAACCCGCTTTCCGTTTTGGGAATGATCCATTCCAATGGGGGCGAATCTGTCGCCGCGGCACAAAAAGTTCGCTGCACCCCTTCGTGGCTCGCTGCAAACGTGAGAACGCGATTGCAGACGGAACGCTGCGAATCCAGGTTATTCTTCGCAAAGCTGATTTCGCTTGGTACAATACGCCGTCGCGGGTTTTGACCTGCATCCGGCAAACCAAAGGCTGTCCGCCAGCAAACCACTGACGTGACACATGGCGCGTTGCGGCTTCGTACCCGTCGCAAGCCGGTTCAATCCTCCGAAATGAGCCTGTAAAATGAATTCACCGTTACTTCCAGTCAGCGAATCTGCAGATTCCGGCCCGCGCTGTTGTTCCCTGAGCCAATGGTTGCCGTTGGCGGCGATTTTGCTTCTGGCAGGCGGTGCGGCGGTGTTTCTCGCGTCGCAGTTGATCGCCAGCGATGACGGTAAGGCGAAGAAAGGAGCTGCCGCGAAGGACTCTGTCGCTGTGGATGATCAGCAAACAGATGCATCGGAAAGTGATGCGCCGGAACATGAATATGTGCGCATTCGCAAGAACGAACGCAAGCTGGCGGTAGCTCTGGAGACGTCGGTCATTCATTTTGCAGATTCGAAGAAGTATCCGGACGCCACTGTGGATCTGATCGGTGCGATTCATCTGGGTGAACCGGACTATTACAAGCAGCTCAACCAACTCTTCGAGAAATACGACGTGCTGCTTTTTGAAGCCGTGATGCCTGAAGAAGCCGTTAAGCGTGATCTGCGACCTGGCGGTGGCGACGGTTCGCACCGCAAAGGACTGCATGACGAAGAAGACTGGACGGAAGCGAAAGTCGGTCTGGCGGCGATCTCTGTGCTGCAACTGGGAATGAAGGATGCTCTCGGCATGGAGTTTCAGCTCACGGGCGTGGATTACAGTGCCAGGAATTTCGTCCATGCCGATATGACGGCAGAAGAATTTGAAGCATCGATGGCAGAACGTGGCGAATCATTTTCCGGTATGTTCCTGAAGGAGATGGGCAAGTCCGTAGCGAACCAGCAGGAGAACAATCCACTCGCGATGAATCTGGACATGATGCTGTCGATGCTGACGTCTGATCGGTTATATCGCGTCCGTCGGATCGCCGCCGTGCAGTTGGCAAAGGCCGGTGAAGGCGACGCCTTCGCGGGCTTTGACGGCTCGTCCACGATCATCACAGAGCGCAATAAGAAGTGTCTGGAAGTTATGGTTCGTGAGCTGACGGACGGCAAGCAGAAGGTCGGCATTTTCTACGGTGCAGGACATTTTGCCGACATGGAAAAACGGATGGTGGCCGAGTATGGGTTCGCACGAAAATCCGAAGACTGGCTCATCGCATGGCACCTGCGAAATCCGGACGAGAATGCAAAGTCCGAGGCCGCAGATCCAAAGTAGTCGATGTCACCTGAAAAAGAAAGCGATGACCAGTCATCGCACTCCAAAGGTAAGTGTTTGAGGACTACGGCTGTCACCATGCTGCTCCGACCGATCATTTGCACGCTGCTGCTCTGTTGTGGTCTGACTGGCCAGGCAAATGCGAGCGGTCAGGACGATGCGGCCTGGTTTCACGAAAAGGTTGAGCCTGTACTGCGAAAGCGTTGCTTCGCCTGCCATTCTCATGCCGCTGAATTGATGGAAGGCGGATTGTCGCTGGATTGGCGGAGCGGCTGGGAAACGGGCGGTAGTCGCGGGCCTGCGATTGTGCCGGGCGATGTGGAAAACAGTCTGCTTATCCGCGCGATCCGGCACAACGATCCAGAGTTCCGGATGCCGGAAGAGAAGTTGCCGGACGATGAAGTCGCCACGCTGACGCGCTGGGTTGAAACCGGCGCCTTCGATGATCGCAAAGCCATTCCCGTCAGCGTGATTGATCCTCACGCACTGGACTGGTGGTCGCTGAAACCACTGGCGAACCCCCCGGTTCCGGGCGACGATTCGCAGAATCCTGTGGATGCGTTTATTCAAAGTCGATTGCAGCAGGCTGGTTTGACGCAGTCACCCGAGGCTGATCGACGTACTTTGATCCGCCGTGTGTACTATGATCTGACGGGCCTGCCTCCAACGCCTGAGGACGTCGATGCGTTTGTTGCCGACGCTGATCCGCTGGCGTACGAAAAAATCGTTGATCGGCTGCTGGCTTCGCCACGCTACGGTGAACGCTGGGCTCGACACTGGCTGGACACGATCCACTTTGCCGATTCGCATGGCTACGAACACGACGTTGGCAGAGACAACGCCTGGCCGTTTCGGGATTACGTGATTGATGCATTCAACCGCGAAACGTCCTGGACTCGGTTCATCCGAGAACAACTGGCCACCGACGTTTTCTACCCGGACGAAGCTCGCCTGACTCCAGCGCTGGGGTTTCTCGGAGCCGGCACGTTCGATCTCAGCACCTTCAGCACGGCACCGGTGACGTTCAGTTATCTTGATCGTGATGATCTGGTCGCTCAGACAATGTCGGCATTCACCAGCACGACCGCTAACTGCGCACGTTGTCACTCGCATAAGTTTGACCCGATCACGCAGGAAGACTATTACGCTCTGCAGGCCGTGTTTGCGGGAGTGCTGAAAGGTGACATCCCGTATGACAGCGATCCGAACACCGGACGCGAACGGCATCGGCTGCAATCTTTGATTGCCTCGGCAGAGCAACGGAATGAAAGCGCACTGTTTGATCCCGCCCATGCAGAACTGATTGCCTCATGGATTGCGGAACGAGGTAAGGACGCCGCATGGCGACCACTGACGCTGGAAACTTTTCTTTCGTCCGCAGGAGCATCGTTAACGTTGACACCGGACAACGTCATCCTCGCCAACGGGACTCTGCCGGACAAGGATACTTACGTAGTCAACGCCTCGACGGATCTTGACAGGATCACCGCATTGCGGCTCGACGTGTTTCCGCACGAGTCCCTGCCGTCGAACGGTCCGGGGCGATGCAGCAACGGCAATCTGCATCTGTCAGAGATTGAGCTTCAGGTTTTCGCCCCGGGCGCAGATCAGGGACCAGTCGCGGCATTCAAGCGAGCGACAGCAGATTTCAGCCAGGTGGACTGGGGAATCGAACGCGCCGTCGATGGCAATGCAGAATCAGCCTGGGGTATTCATCCGTCGGTCGGTAAAAGACACCATGCCGTATTCGAACTGACTGAACCTTTAACGCTCGCGCCCGGAAGCCGGTTGGTCGTGACGCTGAAACAACTGCACGGGCGATCGCATCTGATCGGTGCCTTTCGTCTCTCCCTCACATCCAATGAGGCTGCTCAGGCAACCGCCCTGCCTGAAGAAGTCGAACTTGCTCTGCACACGCCTGCACTCGAACGCACATCAGAACAGCGATTTCTGCTGGCCGCCACTGCGCTGCGCGCGGCGACAGAATCAGGTCTGAAGAAACTGCCACCGCCCGCGAAGGTTTATGCAGCGGGTGCGTCGGTGATGATTCCCACCGGCAACGGCGGAATGCAGGCACAGGCTTTGGCGGAACCCAAAGTAGTGCATGTCCTGCAGCGCGGCGACTTCGACAAACCGCGCGACGTCGTGTTGCCCGGTGCGTTGTCGGCTCTGACACATGAACCCGCTCGTTTCACCATCACCGATCCGCAGCACGAAGCCTCCCGCCGCGCAGCACTGGCTGACTGGTTAGTGCATCCCGAAAACGTACTCACCTGGCGGAGCGTCGTCAATCGCGTCTGGCATTATCATTTTGGACGCGGGTTGTGTGATACGCCCAGCGACTTCGGTCGCATGGGCGGCGTGCCTTCGCATCCGGAACTGCTCAACTGGCTGGCCGTGTGGTTTCGTGACGACGCACACGGATCATTGAAGCAACTGCATCGACTCATCGTCATGAGTGAGACGTATCGACAGTCGTCGCAGCACCGGGATGACGCTGTGGAAATCGACGGTGACAATAGGTTGCTGTGGCGACAGAACCGACACCGTCTGGACGCTGATGCGTATCGTGATTTCACGCTGGCTGTCTCCGGGTCGCTCGACCTGACGATGGGCGGCCCCGGCGTGCAGCATTTCAAACAAAGCAAAGGGCCTCAATCAACGCCCGCCCTCGACTACACGGCGTTCGACTGGAACACTCCCGGAGCCTCGCGTCGCAGCATTTACCGTTATGTCTGGCGCGGCATCGCCGATCCGTTTATGGAAGCACTTGACTTCCCCGACCTTGGACTGCTGTCGCCCACACGCAGCTTCTCCGCGTCGTCGCTGCAGGCCCTGACGCTCTACAATAACGACTTCGTTCTGCACCACGCCGATCGCATGGCTGCGAAGGTTCTGGGCGAAA
>JAYTAK010000045.1:0-11781 GCA_043737515.1 Candidatus Kuenenia sp.
ACGGGCGTGACCAGGAATGCGAGTCGGCGGAGCGACGTCGCCTACGTAGCTCAGTCGCTCCGCCGACTGAGATTCTCCAGGAACAACGTGCGGACGGAATCACGGCTGATTTATGGTAACCGCGATGTGGCGTTGATTTCGGACGGGCGTGACCAGGAATGCGAGTCGGCGGAGCGACGTCGCCTACGTAGCTCAGTCGCTCCGCCGACTGAGATTCTCCAGGATCAACGTGCGGACGGCATCAAGGCTGATTTGTCGTCACCGCGATGTGTCGTTGATTTCGGATCGGTGATCCTTAATCGCCGATGCGTTTTGAAGGCAACTTTGAATGCGGTCGATGATGATCGCGTTCATGTCAGGGTGCAGGCCGAACGGGGCGGTGACGAGCCACTCGACGCCAGGATGCTGGTGAGCCGCATGAGCGACCAGTGCGGGAATATCTTCGGTCCAGTGTCGACCGGGTGACAGGAAATAAGGAAACACAATCACCCGTTTCGCACCACGCTGGACGCAGCGATCGAAGGCGGTGGCGATGGACGGTTCTGCCAGTTCCATGTGCGCGGGTTCGACAATCTCATACGGCGAGTCAGCGGCAAAACGTGATGCAGCTTTGAGCAGCGTCTCGTTACTTTCGGCTCGCCGTGAGCCGTGATCGACGATAATCACGGCGGTCGGGACATTGTCCGATTGAGTCTGAGCAGGCGTCACGACGGCACCGCGACGCTGTCCATGAGCATGCGTAGAATCTGCGACGCACGCTGGCGATGACCTTCCCGCAACGCACCTCGACACACAACGCGGTGTGCGAGCACGGGCAGGGCCGTTTCTTTGATGTCATCGGGAATGACAAAGTTGCGTTCGCAAACCAACGCCATCGCCTGTGCAGCCCGATACCAAGTCAACGCGCCGCGAGTACTCACGCCGAGCGTCAGTTCGCTGTTGGCCCGCGTGCGACCGATGATCTCCAGCATGTATTCGGCGAGCGATTGATCGACATTGATCGCCTGCACCTGCCGCTGCAGATCCTGAACCTGCGCAGCCGTCGCGGCGGCGTTCAGAGCATCGACGGGTTGGCCATCGCGATGTCGGTTCAGGATTTCCAGTTCGGACTTGCGATCAGGATAGCCGATGGTCAGGCACATCATGAAGCGATCAAGTTGGTTCTCCGGCAGCGGATACGTGCCTTCGAACTCAAACGGATTCTGCGTGGCGATGACCAGAAACGGATCGGGAAGTTTGTGTGTCGTGCCTTCGATCGACACCTGCCGTTCGCTCATCGCCTCCAGCAGTGCGCTTTGCGTTCGGGGAGTTGTGCGATTAATCTCGTCCGCGAGCAGCACGTTGGTAAAAATCGGCCCGGACCGGAATTCAAACTCACCGGTTCCCGGTCGGTACACGTTGCCGCCCAGAATATCGCTGGGCAGCAGATCCGGCGTGAATTGTAATCGCGTGAATCCGCAGCCGAGCGTTTTCGCAAGGGCTCGGGCCAGCGAAGTTTTTCCAAGCCCTGGAGCGTCTTCCAGCAGAATGTGTCCGCCGGCCAGGAGTGTGACGACTGACAATCGTACGGTGGCTGATTTACCAAGCACCGCAGATTCGACGTTGGCGATGATTTGTCTGACGACTTGCTGGCTCACGGGCGAGTTCTGAGTTTGTAGGTTTGAGGGAGGATCGTAATTCTTCGGTTTGGCAGAATGTCAAAGGGCGAAGTTGATTGATTCGGGCATGGGGCACTGTTTAACCCGGATTATTCATCAGCCGCTGAGCGTTAGCTCACGGTTTGCTACGCTGCGGGAGAACCGGACGCTAACGCGTGGCGGCTGATTTTGCGCGGTGTTTTGGGCAAGATAGCCGTAACTCCTTTTTCATCAATGCGTTACAACGAGTGTCTGGCGATACATGAATAATCCGGGTTTAACGGCGGTTGCAGACATGAATGCGAGTCGCGGAGCGACGTCGCCTACGTAGACCGCTGGACAGAAATCACGGTGTCTTGACCTCGGGTTCAATGGACGGTGTTTCGCCGGGGACAGGCGTTTCCTTTTCAGGCTCGGGAGCCGGGTCGGTCGTGGACGACTTCTGGGAATCGTCCCAGATTCCGAGATCGTATCGTTTCCAGAATTCGTCGGCTGCCTGGTTTTGTTCAACCGTTGTCTGAATTTCGACAAGACTTTTCATATTGCGAATCGCATCGATTCCCGTGCGAATGCGTTCCGGTGACAGGATGATGCGTTCCAGACTCAGACCGGTCAGTGGAGTCAAATCCGTCACCGGCGTGGTGGCGATATTCAGCCGCTTCAAACTCGACATCGTTGCCAGCGGAGCCAGATCACTGACCTCGGTGCGTTCGATGTCCAGGCTGACAAGTCTGGAACCCGATAACGCCGTCAGATCTGTGACCTTTGAACCCGTGACCCACAGCGTGTTCAGTGGCATGTCTTTCACGGCATTCAGATCGCTGAACGGCAGATTGAGGACGTTGAAGTGGGTCAGCTTCATACCTTCCAGAAAACCGAAGTCCGTGACTTTGGTGTTTTGGATTTTCAGAACCTTCAAAGGCATTCCTTTTAACGGCGACAGATCGGCGACGCTGGTGTTTTCGAGAGTCAGGCTTTCGAGCGGCATGCCGGTGAGCGGCGACAGATCCGTAACGTAGGTGAAGCCAAGATCCAGGCCTCGCAGCGGCAGCCCTTTGAGAGGTTCGACGGACCGAAGACCGGATCGAAACAGGTTCGCCTCCACGACGTCGTTGCCTTCGACCAGAAACTTGGCCATCTCGTTGGCACCCAATTGCTTCCGGAGCGCCTTGGGATCGATTCGCAAAGTTGTCTTGTCATTCTTCGCCGCGCGACGTGCCAGGTCGGCGGCGGTGAGCGTTGATTCCTGTTCAGTTTTGCCGCATCCGACAAACACCAGGATGCAGGGCAGCAAAATGTGTGCTGCGATGCGAAAAGTTCGTTGAGTCATGTGTCCGGGTTCCAATCCCTTGCCAGTGCGGAGAAAAGGTCTCCGCGTTCTCGAAAATCCTGAAACCATCCGTAGCTTGCACAGCCCGGAGAAAGCAGAACGATATCGCCTCGCTGGCTGAACGCAACCGCACTCCGAAAGGCATCTTGAAAGTCGGTCGCAATTTTGATGGGCAATTCAGGCGGTTCGTTCGTGAGCAATTGATGAAGTTTGGGTGCCGTTTGCCCCATCAGGACTACGGCAGCGACGCGAGATCTGATTTCTGCAGCGAAGGCGGCCAGATCCTGACCTTTGTCATATCCGCCCGCCAGCAGGATAATGCGTCCGGGGAAAACGTGCAGCGCCGCGATGGCGGATTCCGGCGTGGTGGCGATGGAATCGTTCCAGAACTGCCGCCCGCCAGTCTCCGCGACGAGCTGCAGTCGCTGCGGTAGCGGGCGAAATGTCTGCAGAGCGGAGGAGAATTGCGTGGCGTCGGCTCCGGCCAGCCATGCGGCACACGCAGCGGCGGCGACGTTAAGCTGGTTATGTTGGCCCGGAAGCTGTTGCGGCACGGTGAACCGAATGGCGTCTTCAAACGAGTGACTTCGCAGGATCAGCAGTCCGGCTTCGAGGAACGCTCCGTCGTCGCCGTGATCAGTGAGTCCAAATCGCATGCGACCTGCGCGAACCCGCCATGCCGGATCATTCGAGCTGTCGGCGGATTGTGTGTCATCGGGAATGATGGCCGCATCTTCCGAAGTCTGCGCGTCAAAGATCCCCTGTTTGGCTTTGCGATAGTCTGCTTCTGAACCATGCCAGTCCAGATGATTAGGGGAAAAATTTGTCAGCACGGCAATGTTGGGGCGAAATCGCTTTTGGGCCAGCAGGTGCAGTTGAAAGCTGCTCAATTCGAGCACGACGATATCATGAGGCTGAATCAGATGAACCTGATCCAACAGGCTGATCCCAATGTTGCCACCGAGCCAGACCTTGCCTTCGAATTCAGGACTCGCGTGCAGCAGCAAGTGATGAATCAGTGCTGTCGTGGTGGATTTTCCATTGCTGCCGGTCACGGCGATCACGGACGCAGGATTGTGACGCAGGAAAAGTTCGATCTCTGTCGTCACATCGATCTGCATCGACCTGGCCAGAGCCACAAGGGAATGGTCGGGCCGAACCGCAGGGTTGACTACCAGTAACTGGCAATCCGCCAGCACGTCCTCCGGATGACCGCCCAACGCAAATCGAGCAATCGGCAGATCAGACAACAACGCGAGCGAGTCTGCCAGATCTTCCGCACTGCGAAGATCTGTGACCGTCACCACTGCGCCGTGCTGAGCCAGAAATCTGACAGCGTTGACGCCGCCTGCGAATCGTCCAAGTCCCATGACAGTTGCATGCATTCCGTCGTATGCGGACAACGCGAGTGAATTCTGCACGATCATACTTTGGGTTGAGGCTATCAATGTATACTCCACGCGGTCATGAGGGAGAGAATTGGAGAGCGGCATGCGTCAGCTTGCCGGTACAAAAAAGCGATGTACCGGAGGGCTCACGCCACTCCGCTCGCCAGACTCATTTCTGGCCGCGCGGAGTAGATGTCACAACGCGGGGAGCCACCCACGGTCGTCCAGTTATTGATCCTTCGCAGGTTGTAGGGTGTGACAAGCAACGCGCAGGCACACCGAATCACGCACATGGTGTGCCTGCGCCGCCGCTGGTCACACCGAATCACGCACATGGTGTGCTTGCGCTGCCGCTTGTCACACCCTACGAATTGACAAACTGGCCAGCCGTGGGGAGCCACGTAAGTCGATTGCTCCCGACGGGATTGCCAATACAATAACCGGCGAGAGCCTGTTTTTTCGAGGCTGGTGGACTTCTTCCTCTTCAGATTCGCAATCGATGATCACCGTACCACGCAGGTGTCCCTCGACCAATGACAATAACAGACTGGATCATTCTGGCTGGCTTTTCCGTGGTGATGGTCGTCCTGACCGTCGTCGCGTTGATTCGCACGCGCTCACCCGAAGAGTACTTTACCGGCGGCAGACGGTCCCGGTTTTTCACGACGATGCTGTTTGCGTTCGGTTCGGGGACCAGCAGTGATTCACCGTCGTCGGTGATGGCGGGTGCCTGGAGAAACGGCCTGGCTGGATTATGGTGGCAGTTCCTGTGGTTGCCCGTCACACCGTTTTACTGGATCATCGCTCCGCTGCTGCGGCGGCTGCGAGCAGTCACGACGGCAGACTTCTTCGCCATGCGATTCGGGCCAAGTACGGCGGCGTTGTATGCCGTGTACGGAATCGTGATCGCGATTGTGTTGATGGCAGGAGTACTCTTCAGCAGTGCCCGACTTCTGGGAACAGTGACCGATCCTTACTTTTCGGACGTCGCCAGGCAATTGAACATCCATCTGCCGATGGTCACCGTCGATGCGCTCTTTGACGCTCCGACCGACGACCGTCCGCCGCTGATCACCTGGAAGCTGGTCAAGCGTGATGAACTGATTGCCATCGGACTGGGAGTGATCCTCATCATCTGCGGCAGTGTCGGCGGATTGCGCGCAGCGATTCTGATCGACGTGATTCATGGAGTCCTGGCCGTGGTGCTGTCGTTGATTCTGCTGCCCATGATCTTCAGTCGGATCGGTGGCTTTGGCGAACTGCACAAGGCGGAGGAACTCAAATCGGACATGTTCGATTTCGTGGCGAATTCCGACGCGGTCCTTGGCGGCCGGACTGAACCATTCACGCCGTTTTACCTGATGATGCTGTCGATCGCGGCATTGATCGGGATCATTGTGCAGCCGCATATCATCAGCGTCTGTGGCTCCAGCAGCACTGAGATGGGGGCTCGCATTGGATTCACGTTCGGCAATCTGCTTAAACGGGGGATGGCGGTTGTCTGGACGTTGACCGCGTTGGCGGCAATCGCCTGGTATCTCGGGCCGTCCAGTCCGCTGCGACATGAGTCCAGTCCGAACGATGCCGCGCTGTTGCATGCACTGACGACGGCAGCAAAGAACGCAACGGAAGTCGATTCTGCTGAGGGGCTGTCGCTCGCTCGGCAGACGAATCTGGTATTTTCCGAAGACCTCTTCGGCAAAATCACGCGGGATGTATTGGGGACGATCGGCCCGGGAATGCTGGGGCTCGTGGCTGTGATGGTGCTGAGCGCTGCGATCAGTCACTGCGGTACTCAGTTGATTTCGGCAACCGGTCTGTTTGCCGAACGCTTGTACAAACACAGTCTTCAGCCTGGCAGACCACCGCAGCATTACGTCTGGCTCGCCCGCATGGTGGCTCCCGTCGTTGTTGGCATTGCGTTGCTGCTGCAAACGTCGTTCGTGGATGTGACCGATGTGCTGCGGCTGGCGATTAAAACTCCGGCGATTGTTGGCATCAGTATGTGGATGGGATTCTTCTGGACGCGGTGGAATACGGCATCCGTCTGGACCACGACGCTGGTGGCTTCCTTTGTGGCGATCATCTGCGGATACTGGCCTGAAGAAATTCACCGCACCGTGCCGTTCTTCAAAGACATCATGTTTTATGACACTCCCGACGGTCGGATCATGCTGGATGCGTGGAAGATCGCGTGTATTCTTTCGACAGGTCTGTTCGCAGGTGTCGTCGCCACGCTGCTGACCGATCATGAACCGGACGATATGCTGGAATACTTCTACAGCGTGATTCGCACTCCCGTTATGCCGAATGAAGTGCCGACTTTCCCACGCTTTATTCCGGCTGACGGCGAGGATCTGGAACCGGTTCGCGCATTTTATGGTTTTCAGATACCGCAACCGACATGGCGCGGCATCACAGGATTCGTCGTGGCGTGGATCATCGTGGCGGCCATGGTCTACTTCACAAAATGGATATCGCTTCTCGTATAGCGGGGCATCAGGGCACATGTGACAAAAGTAGCCATCACTCTCTGAGTGATGAAGCAGTGTCAGAAAACTCTCGATTTTTGGGGCCGCGTCACTCAGAGAGTGACGTCTACTTTGATTGTTGCCGTCCGGTTTGCGTTATGACACGATATGTCAGACGGCTTGCCTGAATTTCCTGAATGTCCTGCGAAATGCGGTGAAAGATGCTGAGTTCGAAGAATCTCCATTCAATCCGATTTCCGGTTTTCCTGTTGCTCATGACGGCCTCGATCGGCAATGGCTCGGTGAGCGCTGGCGCGGACGAAGCCGACATGCTTCCGGGGCTGCTGTGTGTGGTTTCCAACGGGCAGCATTCTGTCACGCGAATTGATCGGCGGCTGAGTTTTGACTGGACGGATTCCCTGATCGAGAGTCGGGTTGCTGACGTGAAGTCCGTGACCTGGACCGGGAATCTGCTCGTTCGTACCGGCGGGCGTCATACGTTTCATGCGCAAGTGTCAGGCAGCGTGACGGTTTCTGTTGATGAGCACGTTGTGTTTTCGGCGGAGGGGGCTAATGTCTTCGCCTCCGGCACGGACGTGGATCTGGCGGTTGGGGATCATCGGATTCAGGTTGAGTTTCAGACGACGCTGAAGCATCCGGATGCCAGGGCTCCGGAAGATTTCAGGATGCAGTTGTTCTGGTCGTCACCGGAGTTTACGCTCGAACCAATTCCGGCGGATGCGTTGACACATGTGGCGAAAAGCGAAGCCGCGAATGCTGAGCACGGGAGAAGGCTCGTCGATGCGCTGCGCTGCGCGGCGTGCCACACCGGTCTGGATGAACTGCCGACGCTCAAGGCGCCAAGCCTGCTCCGGCTGCGCGGCAACACACCCGACGCCGATATTATTCGCCGACTGGCGCACCCCGAAACTGTCGGTGCCTGGAGTTCCATGCCGGTGTTCGAGTTTTCAGAGTCCGAGGCGAAAGATATCGCCTCATTTTTGATCGACGCCTCGGAAGCCGACGCGGATAGCGCTGATGACGTTGCGAAATTCAAACCAGAAGATGTCGATGCCGGACAAAAGCTGTTGCTCACGACGGGCTGTGCGGCGTGCCACGCGATGTCGCAGTTGCCGAACGGCTATGAACCGCAGGCGGCACCTTATCATGGTCCCGATCTGTCGAATCTTGCAGAGCGCCGCAACGCGGCATGGCTGACCACATGGTTGAAGACGCCGCAGACGATCAATGCGGATCATCGAATGCCCGTGTTCACGTTGTCGGAGGACGAACAACGACAGATCGTGGCAGCTCTCGTGCAGACGCCTGCAATTGTTCAGAAGAAAACCGACGGTGAAGAAACAACATCCGACGCAGCCGCCATCATCCGCGGTCGTGCCCTGGTCACAAACGCGAACTGCGTCAGTTGTCATCGAATTGCAGGGCTTGAAACTCCGAAAGCCGGCAGACTTCGTCCACTGGCCGACGCGAAACGTGATCAGGGACACAGTTGCCTGGCTGAAAAATCTCAATCTGCCGGCGATGCCGCATTGCGACTGCCGCGATTCCGCCTGAATGAAATTCAACGCGATCAGATCAGGGCCTGGCTGGCAACACTGAATACCACTCTGCCCGCCTCTGCCCAATTCGCACGGGGGGAATTTCTGCTGCATCGCAACGGGTGCGTGGCCTGCCATGATCGCGATCAGCAGACAGGGCTGTCCACAATGGCGGCCAGGATCGAAGCCCAGCGTGACGATCTTCGAGGACAAAGTCAGGCGTTGATCCCGCCGCCACTCACGGCTGTCGGCGATCGGTTGCAGGATGATTATCTGCTCCGCGCAGTGGCGGGTGAACAGAAGGATCGCCGACTTCCGTGGTTGCTGGTTCGGATGCCGCGTTTTGAATTGTCGCAGGAAGATCGCAAAGGGATCGTGCGTTACCTGGTCGGTTCGGATCGCATTCCCGAGTCCGCCGATGTCGCTCGCCGGGAATTGTTCACTCATCTGGATCCGCAGCATCCCACGATCGCCACTGCCCAGGAACTGCTGGTGGGAAATCAACTGGTCGGCGCGGGAGGATTCAACTGCATCGCCTGCCACACGGCGGGTGCGTTCGAGCCTAAAAATGTCGCGCTGGGAACACGCGGTTCAGATATCATGACGATGGGGCAGCGCGTGCGGTCGCGCTACTTTATGCGGTGGATGCGAAATCCGATTCGCGTCGTGCCCGGCATCGAAATGCCTGCGATCCGAAAGCCCGTCAGCGGAGTGCTGGAAGAATCACTCTCACAACAGATCGCGGTGCTCTGGAAGGCGTTGGCTGATCCAGGTTTTTCGCCACCAACGGTCGTCAGTCGCTACGAACAATTCGTCACGCTGTCGCCCGGCGATCGTCCGCGCGTGATTCGGGATGTCTTCACGATCGGAAACGCTAAAGAACGCGACGGAATCGCCCGTGCGTTTGCGGTTGGTTTTGACAATGGACACAACCTGCTGCTGGACCTCGATTCGCTGCACTTGAGGCAATGGACGATCGGAGAATTCGCGCGGCAGCGGACGGAGGGCAAAAGCTGGTTCTGGGACATGGCCGGTGTGCCTCTGTTGCAGGCCGAGGGCGATCATGCGTTCGGTAGTCTTGTGAATCCAGACGAATCCGATGCGACTCCCCTGCATCCTGTCATCGATGAACGTCGTCAGGCTGAATTGCTGTCCTACCGCGTTGATGGCCACACCGTTTCGCTTCGCGTCCGACTTCATTTTGATCCGCAGCGTCCGGATGGAAAATCTGACCGTGAATTGCCTGCGCATTCGCCGATTACGGCATGGAATGATCCCGAACGTCCGTTGATTCAAACGATTCTCAGTTTCGTGCTGAAGCCAATTTCAACGGAGAAAGATCGTTCCGGCTGGACGTGGCAGGTGGTGCTTGAAGAATGCCCTGAGACCTGGGCGCTGCAGTTGGACTCAGCAGCATCGCAGAGATCGCATGGCGAGATTCCCTGGAATGTTTCTATCGTTTCGAACGACCAGGATGTCGCGTCACAGGCCGCCCCGCGTCTGAGAAAGGGAGAAGCCGTAACGCTGCAATATCTGTGTGAGGTCACGCCGACAATTCTTTCCCCGCCACCGGTGGCGAAACTGTTCAGCGCTGCTGATCCCATCACAACGGTCCCCGGATTTCAGGGACGACGGTTGCCGATCGGCTCCGCAATCATGCCGACCGGTATGGCGTGGCTGGCGGATGGTCGGATGGTGATGACATCGCTCAAAGGCGACGTGTGGATTCTATCCGATACCGACGGTGATGAACTTCCTGATTCCATGTCGCTCTTTGCCGACGGGCTTTCCGCGCCGTACGGAATTCAGGTGGACGGGGACTCCATTCTGGTTGCTCATAAGCCAGAAGTGCTGCGGCTGCGTGATTCGGACCGTGACGGACGCGCGGATGAATTCGACGTCGTCGCGTCCGGCTGGGGTTTCAGCGACGACTATCACGACTGGACGACGGCTCTGCTGCGTGATCGTAACGGCGATCTGCTCGTCGGGCTGGGCAGTGACTATTCTCAAAACAAGCGACCAACGGACAACGACCGCTGGCGCGGCACGATCCTGAAGATTGATTCCACCGGGACCATCACTCCGATCGCGACGGCGTTTCGATTCCCGATGGGATTGGCCTTTGATCGCCGGCAAAACCTCTTTGCGACTGACAATCAAGGTGTGCAGAACACGTTCAATGAGATCAATCATGTGGTATCGGGCAAGCAGTACGGCGTCCCGTCGCGGCATGAAGTCACGACTGACGAGCCGCAGGAAACGCCGGCGTTGCTGGTTCCGCATCCGTGGACACGAAGCGTAAACAGCATCCTGTTCCTGCCGGATAATTTTGCAAATCCGGATCTGGCAGGACATGGCATCGGTTGTGAGTACGATACGCGATGCCTCATTCGTTTCACGATTCAGAACGTGGACGGCGTTCAACAAGGCGCGTGTTATCGCTTCAGCCGACCTGATCAGCCTGGTGGAGGCGGCAATTTTGTCGGACCCGTTGCATCGACCGTCGGCCCTGACGGAGCGTTGTACATTGGCAGCATCTGGGACAGCGGCTGGCAGGGCGGCGCGAACACCGGCAGTATCGAACGACTGACGGCGGACACATCAATGCCAAACGGAATTCGTGAAATCCGTGCGACACCGGCGGGCTTTGAAGTCACCTTCTTTAAGCCGCTTGAGGATCCGGCACTGATGAGTGACGCTGCGACCTGGTCGGTTCAGGGATACACACGGCTGTGGAGCGGCAGCTATGCCACGCCCGATTCCGAACGTTACACGCTCGTCCCCAGGACTGTGAAACTATCCGAAGATCGCAGGACTGCGAGTCTTCAGCTTCAGCCGCTGAAACCGGGTTTTGTGTACGAGATCGGAGTCAACGAATCGGCGGCGATTCCGGAATCGCTTTGGCCGACCGCAGGATACTATTCCATGAAGGTCGTGCCCCGGGACCGTTTCCGAATCGACGAGTGACCGGTCTTAGACCGAACCTGAACCGCCATTCAAACAAAGATCCGCTGCGGAACCCAGTCCTGCTAACAGTTGAATTCCTGTTGCGCCGCGAAGATTTTCAGGCGTCGGTTTGTAG
Source organism: Candidatus Kuenenia sp. (assembly GCA_043737515.1). Taxonomy (GTDB): domain Bacteria; phylum Planctomycetota; class Planctomycetia; order Planctomycetales; family Planctomycetaceae; genus SXXK01. Next base: position 11,468 of record JAYTAK010000045.1, read on the forward strand.
AGGTTGTTCTCGTTGATAAACTTCGTTCTCAGCAAGGTTCGGCCTCAGTGACGGGCAAATCGCAAAGTAGCCGTCACGCTCCGCCGTGACGAGCCTCGAACAGGGCCAAATTAACGCAGCTCCCGCGATGATTGTCCTTCAGCCCCACGCAACGGCGCTGATTGTGGAACCCTGACTCGATTGATGAATGTCGATTGACAAATGCTCATCACGACGGAGCGTGATGGCTACTTTGGGTTGCGGGCGAAGCCAGCGTGGGGGATATTCGGGTTCATCGACAAATTAAGTGCGCGAGTGATGTCGATGGCCAGCAT
>JAYTAK010000046.1:0-2205 GCA_043737515.1 Candidatus Kuenenia sp.
ACGCGGACGAATCAGTGCCGGATTCATGCTGTTCGTCGCCGGTGATCTGGCCGCTTATGGATTCACGTACGAAGCATTGCAGAACACCAAGAACTGGACGGAAGTGATCGCATCTCTCGATCATCCGCCCGGTGTACCGGCCGATGGTCGCATCGTCGCAGAAATCCAGATCGCCGACGGCGAAATCGGGTACGAGGGCAACGACCTCTTGCTTGCCGGCTGGCATCAGGCGGATGGCTACGAAGGCCTGTTGCCGGAATCGTATCTGCTCGATCAGAATACCAGCCTCGAATCGCTCCGTATCTCTGGCGTGCGCTGGATTAATTCCGGCGGCAACCACAGCCGCATCGCCGGTTTAACGCCCACCGACAATTCACGCTGGCTGGAAGTGCCCAATCCGTTGCCTCGCGCAAGGCTGGCAGTGAACACTGTGACAATCGCAGATCCGCGTGAGGCCGTCCGGAAACTTCAGCCCGATGGGTACACCGTAGTTGACCGTGATCTCGGCATCCCACAGGCGAATGGCTCTGATCCCGGCACAGCAACGATCGTCGTCGATCGACCCGGCAGGATTGAAATTCATACGTCCGCCGTCAGTCCTCAACTCCTGGTTCTCTCCGAACGATTCTCAGACGGATGGAAGGCCACGGTTGACGGTGTACCGACGCCGATCATACGAGCCGAGATCGATTTCATGGGCTGTGTTGTACCGGTTGGCGATCACACGGTTCGTTTTGCCTTTGATCCCGCAAGTGTCCGCAACGGTCGCCTGATATCCACACTGACGCTGCTGTCACTTTGTCTCTATGCGGCGTGTCGCGTCGTGTCGGTGAAGCGGATGCGAACTGGTACGAGAAAGGGATGAGCCTTCGCCTGTATCCTTCTGCAGGCTCTGGCCATAGCAAGAACGGGGGCAATCTCTCCAGTGCTGAGTTTGAAATGGCATTTTTGTGGATTGCGTGATTCAAAAGTCTCGCAGTTCCGGCGGGAAGAACCTCAGTTCTATTTGCCCCACTGGCCTCGTGCCAGTGGACAAAGGTTTGGCAACTAAAACGACAAGAACCCAGGAGGTCGCTCCCCACCCGACCTTGCGTCGGTGGAAGCCAGGTTTGAAAACTATGGCCGGTCCTGCGTCAGAGACACTGGCAACAAATCCACGAAGTTTTCAAACCTGCCATCCACTGGCATGAAGCCAGTTGGGGGCCGGAAAAACAGTGGGGCGGTTCGTGTGGTAGTCGGCAAACCGGGTTTCCACCGGCATGAAGCCGGATGGGGAACACTTCATTCGGTTCAGCCAACAATTCGCTCAGGAATTCAAATCTTCAATTCCAGCCACAGCATCAATACCAAATTCAGAATCCCGCCTCTTTCGACGGACTGGACAGATCGCACCCGCAAGAACAATGCCTGGGATCCTGCATTTGCAGCTCAGTTGACATGAAATGACGCGAAACCCGCGAAGTCTGAAAGAGAAGATCACTCGGAAAAAAGTGGTTCAGTTTCAGCGTTTTCGCGGGGTTTCGCGTCAGTTGCAGGGAAACTCAAAAAAGTTTCCCACGGGAGTGGAAGGGAATCGAACCCTCCCAGCGACTTTTCAGTCGCCGCAACGGGTTTGAAGCCCGCGACGGTCACCAGATCCGCGTACACTCCCGGAGTCGGACGAAGGCATGATAGCAGGAAGAATGTTCGCAGGAAGTCGTCGCGGAAAGGTTCTGCGGATGGACTTGCGCAGGGCTGGCAGATGTTACCGACTGGTTCTTTCAATGTGGCGGAAGAACGCTGCAGAATCCAGGCCGCTGCCTGTGACTTTTCGAACAATGTCTTCGGCCGGCATGCGATGACCGATCTGATGCACATGACTGTGCAGCCATGCCAGCAGATGCTGGAACTCGCTGCCGTCGAGGTCACCAGTCAGGCCATGCGCAGTCTGATACGCTTCTGCCAGTTGCGCTGCATACAGACTGCCGATCGTGTACGAGGGGAAATAACCGAACATGCCGGCGGCCCAGTGCGAATCCTGCAGCACACCGTCGCGGTCACTCGGCGGTGTGTTCCCAAGCAGTGAACAGCATCTTTCATTCCAGGCACTCGGCAGATCGTGAACCGTCAGGTCACCGGAAATCAGCGCGCGTTCCAGTTCGTAACGCAGCAGAATATGCAGATGATAGGAGACCTCATCCGAATTGACGCGGCTGGAACCTCGCT
>JAYTAK010000047.1:0-2204 GCA_043737515.1 Candidatus Kuenenia sp.
CGTTTCGACGGGATGCCAGGCAATCGCCTGATGGCCATAGTTCCAGGTGCCGTTGCGTTCGATGCCCGGACGCAGGAAGCCCTCGTTCCAGCGTTTGAACATGACTCCATCGCGGCTCGCCATCAGCAACCCTTCGGTCAAAGCTCTGCCGTAACGTTCGCTGGCTTTGGCGCGCCACTGGCGATTCTCCAGTTCCGGCAGAGCCAGCAGCGAAGCGGACCACTCGCGAATACGCTCCGGGCTGGCACTGGCCCGTGCTTCATGGTCCGGCCCGTCGTTGTGGCCGCGTTCGACATAACGCATGGGAAAGCCAATCAACAGATGCGGCGCGCGGTGGTAAGGCGAAACCACGTTGGTGTAGAGCTGCTCGGACGGTGAATCGACATATTGCAGGTCCGTCTGGTCAGTCCAGTTCAGGAAATCTTTTGACGTGGCGGTGCGAATGGCTCGGTGCCCCTGCGGATCCCAGACCTTTTCGTCATCGTAACCACCCTGCGTGAAATAGCGCCAATAGGCGCGGTAATGGCCGTGGGCGGCATCCCAGAAGGCCAGATTCTGCGAGTCAAACGCGCCGTCGGTGATGATTGGTTTGTCGCTCAGCGGTGACCAGTGCAGGCCGTCGGGCGACTTGAACGCCAGCAGTCCGCGTCGATTGTCTTTGGGCAGACGGCTCGCGGGCAGCAGTGCTTTGTACCGCGCATCCGCCGGTGCATCCGGGTTTTCGTCTTTGAAGACTGCAGGCTCACCGGGTTCTGAGGTCGCATCGCCGACTTGCTGTCGCACCATGACGATGTTGTTTGCCGTGCTGCCGTTGAACTCGTGCAGTCCCAGAGACGGCTTCTGCCAGTGAATTCCGTCTACGCTCTCGGCATAACAACAGAACAGACCATGCGTGCTGGCATTGACGCCTTTCGGAGTCACGTCGAGATGCCCGGCAGCGTAATACATGCGATACCGGTCGCCGTCCTTGAACACGCTGTGATACACGCAGCCGCTTCCTTCCCAGGGCTCGTTGTGTTCCAGCGCGATTTCCTGCGGGACAGGGTGTTGCAATCGGAGATCCGCTCTTCCCACGAGGCGTTCAATGAGCGTAGCATCGACGAACAATTCTCGTCGCGATCCGATTTCATGGACTGCGACCGGCGGCTGAGCAATCGCCACAGAACAGGCAACGTGTATCAGTAGAACCAACGTAAAAGATCGTGTCATGGCTTTCATTTCCCGAGCATGGATTCATCGCGGCTCGATTTCGGCGAGGTACGCTGTTTCGTCGAAATCAGTTGACTTGTCGTTCCAGTGGAAGACAGGGAAGATCATATTGCAAAGAAGGCCGGGTTGCGGATTCGCAGGGTGTGGCCAGCAGCAGTGCCGGCACACGATAACATTTTTTCGGTGTGCCTGCGCGTTGCTTGTCACGCCCTACAGATTCCTGGCGCGGCAAATCCGAAATCCGAAAGAACTATGGCCGAAAAGATGCGAGCAAGAAGCCCATCGTGGCCCTTCAGGCCGCAGCCAAATCCCTTTGTGCCATGTGTGATGCCTGTCCGTCCATCTCTTCGCTGACTTTGCTGACACGTCTGCGTCAATCCTCCGGACTTTGGCAGAACGATGGGGGCAGAACGATCAGAAGCGTTTGTCTTTGCTCAGCAAACGTTAAGAGTGTTGTTTTTCTGAGAAGAATTCAGATGAGGAGTCTCACGAGTCGTTGGGTGCTTGCGGCTCAGTTGGCGCGGAAAGAGGGGATTTCCGCCACGATGGGGCTGGCCCCCATCGAGCGATGATCATCACCAGACAAGAAATCCGGAAGGCGTTTTCGCCACTGCGGAGCTTGCCTCCGTAGGGCGCTGATCAATGGGATCACGGCTCCATGCGGGCAAGCCGCAATGGTGGCCAGGTGCCGATTTCGGGTGATGGCTGGTGATGATCCGCGCTCGACGGAGGCAAGCTCCGCCGGGGCGTCAATTGGGTTGCGGGCGAAGCCCGCGCCAAGGTTTATTGTCCTGCCCTCATCGTTCTGCCATTTCCCGGCACAGTGATTTTGCGATCAGGAATTCAGGAAGGCAATTCCGCTTCGGTCTTTCCAACTTCCTGTCCGTTATTTTCCTGTGGCATCCGCGTCAATCTCGTCCAGCAGTCGCCTGAAAATCTTCGCGGGACAACTAGAAATCAATCGTTAGCAGTACAAACTGGCCAGACATGGACGC
>JAYTAK010000048.1:0-5120 GCA_043737515.1 Candidatus Kuenenia sp.
CACGGCTGCAGGGTTTCATGCTGGAACTGGCAGAGAAGAAATCATCCACATGAAATTTGCTCTTGTCATTCCCGACGGCGTCGCCGACGAACCGCAGCCAGGGCTCAACGGTCGCACACCGCTCGAAGCTGCCAACATTCCATTCATGGATGAAGTTGCAGCATTGGGCGTTGTTGGCCAGACCGACAACGTCCCGGCGTCGATGCCGTCCGGCAGTGACGTGGGCACAATGAGCCTCTTCGGTTACAGCCCGCTCGAATTCCACACCGGTCGCGCGCCCTTGGAAGCGGCGGCGCAGGGAATTGAACTCAAGGACGGCGACTGGGCCATTCGCTGCAATCTGGTCACGGTCGCCGATGAACGAATGCAGAGTTTCACCGCCGGACAGTTTCCGTCGGAGATGGCTCGGGAACTCATCGAACTGCTGCAGCGCGATCAGTGCGGCGACAGTCACTGGAAATTTCACGGGGGTGTGAGTTATCGAAATCTGCTGCTCTATCGCAGTCGCGGAACGACAGCTCCGTTCACGAGACAAACAGACAGTACGCCGCCGCATGATATTACCGATCAGCCGATTGCCGGTCATCTTCCGTCAGGACCGGGGTCTGATCAGTTGCTGCAACTGATGCATCGCAGCCGTGAATTATTCTCCGCCGCCCGCTGCAACCAGCAACGCATTGCCAACGGTGATCTGGCAGCGACGCAGATCTGGCTCTGGGGACTTGGCCAGCGTCCTGCATTCATTCCATTTCTGGATCGTTACCACGTTCGCGGTGCCGTGATTACCGCCGTCGATCTGCTGCGAGGAATCGGTCGATTGCTGGGCTGGGAAGTGATCGAGGTTCCTGGAGCCACCGGATATCTCGACACCGACTACGCCGCGAAGGGCCGAGCTGCGATTGAAACGCTGTCACGACCGGATGTCGATTTCGTGGTCGTGCATGTTGAGGCCACTGATGAAGCCTCGCACGAAGGTCTTGTGGATGAGAAAGTCCGTGCGGTCGAAAACATCGATCGGCACATCGTGGGGCCTCTGCACAAGTGGCTGAAACAACAGGGCGATTATCGCCTGCTGATTTGTCCTGATCATCCCACATTTCTCCGCACCAGAACTCACAGCCACGGTTACTGCCCGTTCGCGATGTGTGGCACCGGTGTCGTCGCTGACAGAGCGACAACTTACAGCGAAGTGTCGGCAGCCGCATCGTCAATCAAGTTGCCTCACGGCTGGGATTTGATGTCGCGTTTGCTGTAGCTGCGCTCTCCGAGTCGAGCGCGATTTTTCCAGGCTGGACGTTGAATGTATCTGCGTATGAAGGCTGTGTCGCCATGAATCTGCAGCAGGAGTTGATGTCAATTGTCGGCGTGTTGGAAATCGCAGAGATTCCGTACGCCGTCTGTGGCGGGCTGGCGGTGGCGTTGCACGGTTATCCTTGAGCGACTCAGGACCTGGATATTCTGATTCGAGAACAAGACCTTGAATCGGCAGTCGCACAACTGAAGCCAATTGGATATTTCATCCCTGGTGGCATCATCCCGTTTCAGGTCGGCACTCCTGAGGAACGACGAGCATTCCGGATTTCGCGCACCATTGACGGCGAGTTATTAACACTGGATCTGCTGCTTGTCACGCCGGTCTTTGATGATGTTTGGGCAAGCCGAATTCGACTGCTTCTGAATTCTCGCGAAATCAGCGTTGTGTCCAAAGAAGGTCTTGCCAGGATGAAACGTCTCGCCGCACGATATAAAGATCTGGCCGATCTTGAAGGACTGGGCCTGCCAGTGGAGGACGAGGATGACACCTGAACCAGTGGACACGAAGAAGATCAGCCGTGGAATCTCGGCGGACATGTCGCCCGAAGCCGTCTCACGCCGTCTTCAAATCTGTTCCGACCTGAGCGCCGCTTGCCGGGAACTTGGGAAAGCAGTTGTCATCGACGGCACGGTAAGCGATCACGGCAAGCCCAATCACGTTCAAGGGACGATTATGCGGGCTGAAACGTGAGAGCCGCGTGATTTCGGGATTCGATTATTTGACAACGGGGCTGGCTCAACTGTAAAACAGGGAAAGTTACGCGGGAGAGGAACGGATATCCCGTGGGAAACGTGTGTCACTGTTCAGCAGATTTTGATGGGTTTCCGTCAATAACTGATTCAAATCACAGCAATCATCCGCTTCAGAAGTTGAGTTTTCCCATGAAGATCTTCATTCGAATCTGCCTGTCATTGTGTGCTGCGGCATTGTTCGCGACGCCTGCAAATGCTCAGTTTTACAATCCCTGGAGTGGTTGGTGGGGAGCTGGCTATTATGGAAGCCAGGCGTATTACACTCCTTCATACACCAGCTACTACGGTTCACCGTCGTACACAAGTTTTTATGGATCGTCCAGCTCTGGATCGCCATCCTACGGTTGCTGCGGAACGGCCGCACCAGTCTACGCCGTCAGCTACGGCAGCGGTTGCTGTGCTCCTGCGTGTTGTGATCCGTGTTGTGATCCATGCGGTTCAGGCTGTGCGTCTGGTTCATGTGTGGGATCGACACCGGCTGGCTCGTTGAAGCCTGCTCAAGATCCGAATTTCAAGGAAAAGGCAAATGGCTACGACGAGGAACCCAGGCAATTCGGTCCGGGCACCAAAGGGGCTGACGAGCCGCTTAATCCAGTAGATGACCCCGACCGACCTGACCGGTTTAGCCGTCCGAAAGCGGGAACAGGTGGAGATTCCGGTTCCGGATCGGATACTGATCCGGGAATGTTTAACATCGACGGCGTTGACCCGGCCACGGAGAGGACCAATCAAAAACCACCAGTGACAGACCCACAGGACGGGACGACGCCGAACCCGGACGAAACCGAGCCAGGTAAACAGGTTGATGAGAAGACATTTTACAAGGACTCTACCGAGCCTGACAATGCCGCATCCCTTCGTCGTGAATCCGTAATTGCCCGCACAAGCTCCCTGAGCGAAGTGATCGCACCGAAGCGCTTGGCCTCGCGTTCGTTACCCGCCAGCCAGCGTTCAGCATCAGGCAGCAAACTGGCCGACAAGTCGCACAACACCAAGTCTGATTCACCTCGACCACTCCGCTGGATCTCCGCTCCACTTGCCGAAGGTCATGTGCAGTTGTAATAATTAGCCGGAACGCGTTAGCGTCCGGTTGATTTAAGGTGGGATAAGCTTCCAGCTTGTCATTGCTCAACGACTGTACCAACTGCACAACGCCGTGATCTGCTGCATCTTTGCGAGTTGCTGGATGCGATTCTTCGCTCCTGCCATACCAAGCACAGGCGAATAGCCGAAGTTGTGGTCAATCGTGGCGAGTGCGGCCTGAACGTCCGGCAGTGAGAGCGTAGTCCGCCCGTCGCGTGCGGCGCGCATGCGGGCGACCCACAACGTCGCAGGATACATCAATGCCAGACTCCGAAATCCATCAATGAACGGCATGTCGTAGAACGCGCGACCGCAAAAATGCAGGCCCTGCAGCTTCACGCGAAAATAACGCACGAACAGCTCGTCGAATTCTGCATTCCGTCCGCCGAACTCATTTTCAAGTTGTGAAAACGTCGGCATCGGATCGGAAATTGCGGGTGTTTCAGAAGTTGCCGCCGAGCGGCCGGAAAACGCGACACGTACCGAGATCGGATCGGCCATTTCCGGAATGCGCCCACGGCCCAATGTGAAACGGACGCCGTCACTCAGCAGTCGCATTCGTCCCCTGAAGCCGCCGCGAGCTGTCATGTCGGTGTCGTGTCGCAGGAGTTGAGCGACCCACTGCCGAAACATTGTCTTGCCAATACTATTCGGCTCAACCGGCGGCAAGTCGTCGTCCGGCTGCGCGCGAACCGAGGCTTCATGCAGGACTGGCAGCAGGTTTCCGAGTAATTCACCAAAGAGCGTTTCCGGCGGGGCCTTCTCCAGCAGATCAATCCATGTCAGCACGCGCAGCAGCCTCGTTGTAAAGCTCACCTTTCCGACAGACAGTCCGCGTTCGACAAACGCAAGCAACACCATGACGGCGGGCCAAGTGACAACGTGATCGGATGAGGACAGCCGCGGTGGATCGGGGGCCTGATAGTTTGACGGAACAATTTCTCGCGCAAGTTCCTCCAGCGCCTTTCGCTGCTGAGTGACCGGCTCTCCAAGATTCTGCACGACCGATGGGCAACTGAACCGCAGGCTCACCGTGACCGAACTTCCCGATGGATGGACGGCATACGGATAGGTTCGGCACGCCAGCGGTTTCGCCGCTTCACCAAACTTTGAATGGATGCGACACAGCCCGCGTTCATCCAGAAACACACACGCTCCGTCGGCCTGGTGATTGAGTCGAAAATCCGCGCCCTGCGCGACGATCAAGGGCCGGTCGTCAGGGACGCCATCGGCTGCCGTCCACTGCTGCTTGTCAATGCGTTTCTTTTCTGCCGCCGTAATGACGATCTGATGTTCCCGGCAGCAACCACCGCAATTGTGACAGCTCCAGTTCTGCAGAATTGGCAAGATAACGCCCGGACGAACCATGATGAATTTTTGCTGTTGAACGCGGATTTCCGCAGACGATTTGCTAATGACAATTCTGGCTGCAGAATCGCAAAACCCCTGCAGATTTCATGTTTTTCTCCTGACAAATGCCATGAGCAAATTCTAACGAAAGTGGCATTTTGCAGATTCCAGAATGTGCCGACCCTTCAGACTGAAATCCGTTTTGGCTGACTTTATACAGAGCAAAACGCGATTTTGTCTTTGGCGGAGGCCAAAGTCTGAAGTTCACAATAATCGCTTCCGGAGGAAATATGCTGATGACATTTTCACAGGGAGGGAAACATGAACAGGAGCACTTACACAGACTACTTCTTAAAACCAGAGAAAGCTACTCAACGACGATATGAAGCAGAAGATTGCAAAAGCCCGCCGAGCCATGCCCGCCATGGTGGCGACGCTGGCGAACTTCTTCCACCACCTCCCGGACGGCACGACAGCCGCCGAACGTTTCTTCGCAAAGGCCCCGGCAGATCTGTTCGAGTGGCTGTTGGCTCACGTCGCTCTGCCCGCACGTCCCGCGAGTTCACGTCTGGCGACGTAATCACCCCCTCGATTCCGCGACAAATCCACCGCGAACGCTT
>JAYTAK010000049.1:0-2202 GCA_043737515.1 Candidatus Kuenenia sp.
CCGTCTGGACGTACGCACTCGGCAGTCTGGAATCTGATCAAACCTGGGTCGAACGTCTGCTCGGCAAACTGGCATTGCCGCAACGCCTGTTCTGTGCGGCCTGGTTTACATGGCAGCGGATGGAACAACTGAAAACCGTTGACATCAACGACTGTTCCGCCGTCATCAGGCTGCTGCACAAAGAAGCCGAACGTGTCGAGGTGAGCAAACTGGTGGAGGAATTGCAGTTGCCGAATCTGGTCACCACGCTCAAAAATGTATCCCTCATTGATGGCGTCATGTTCCTGACACGACGATCCGTGGGACTCAGCCTGACCAACCGGCTCGTCGATAACATGGACGAATGGACAAGAAGACACAAGGCTGCGGATTGAACGCTGACCGATCGCGTTTCGTGGGGTAAGCTTCCAGCTTGCCATGCTTTGAATGGCCACCGGATTACACTAGAAATCGAAAACTATGGAACTCGCCGAAGTACGCAAAGTGGCCTCACTCGCTCGACTGACTCTGAATGAACAGGAACTGACCGCCTGTGGCGAGCAGTTGACTGTGATTCTGGACTACGTCAGCCTGTTGAACGAAGTCGAAACAACCGACGTCGCTCCCATGCCGCATCCGATCGCTGCTGAGAATGTGTTTCGCGACGATGAACAACGGGAGTCTCTTCCCCGCGAAGCCGCATTGGCCAACGCTCCAAAAACCGATGGGCAGTTTTTCCTGGTACCAAAGATCCTGGAAGAAAAAGGGAATCGTTAGGTCCCAGGAGGATTTGTTTTTGCCGCTTTCAGGGACAACCCTTCACATGTGATCGACGTGGCGGCCGCTTCCAGCATGCGATCATGCGATCATGCGTGTCGCGACAGAGGCATGGGACCGTGCGAAACGCTACGATTGGCGATATTCACGAATTCCACGAAAAACTGCGACACCTGTGGACGCCATCGCGCCAATGTCTGTACAGACGATTTATAGTCATCTGTGAGCCCGTTCAGTGCTCAGCCCTGAGGAACAACTTGACGTCGGGCACCGATTGCGGGAAGGCGACCGGGATGCCTGGGGTGCGCTTTATGAACACTACCAAATCGCGGTGTGGCGGTTGACGGCCAGGCTTGTGGGGCCGGATGCGGCGGGCGTGGCGGATGTGGTGCAGGAGGTCTTTCTGGCTGCGGCAGGTTCAGCACGCCGATTTGATGTGGAACAAGGCTCGCTGTGGAGCTGGCTGGCGGGCATCGTGCATCGGCAGGTTTCAAATTACTGGCGAAAGGCCGAACGAGCGGATCGCTGGAGGGCTCTGGCGGAAAGCGGAAAGATTGATGTCGCCGGTTTGCTCGAATCTCATGAGTCCCCGGCTGAAATTGAGGAACAACGCGAAGTGGCGGATCTCGTTCGGCGAGTCCTCGCGGAACTGTCGGCGGACTACGCGATCCTGCTGACGTCGAAATATCTGGACGACTGCAGTCTGGAAGTAATGGCGGCTCAGTCCGGGAGTTCCGCTGAAGCCACAAAATCAAAACTGGCCCGCGCGCGGCGGGAGTTCCGCGCGGCGTTTGAAATCCTTGCAGGCTCTGATCAGGGAGCCCGACTGTCATGACAATTGAGAATATCGACAACACACCAGACCCCGGCGAACAACGACTGGCCGCCTTAATGCGGACGATCGATGTCGATGCGCCAACTCCGAATGCTGCTATTCTGGAGTCACTCCGCCTGCAAGCTGCGGCGAAGTTTGAAGAATCGATGGTCGTGGATCGCTCCGCGAACCAGGCGAATGAAGTCAGTTCTGTTCGTAAAGCGAACGTCGATAAAGGAAGAAAACCGATGCTTACATTACTGGCCTCACGAAGTCTTGCAGGATTGGTTGCGATCGTCTCGGCAATCGCATTGTGGCTGAATTTGACGCCAACAACTTCCGCGTTGGGCACAACGCCGTTTTCAACTGTGCTGAGCGAACTCCGCAGCGCGAGTTCTTTGCAACTCAAGATAAGCAAAGAGGGTCAGTCTGCGGATGTCTGGGTCCGGGCTCCTGGCCTGGTACGCTGGGAAGAATCGCCGCAGCGGTATCAGATCGCGGCGGGCTCGCGGCTGTGGAAGATCGACGAAGCGGCAAACACAGCAGTGGAATCGGATTCTCCGTGGTTCCTCGGACCGCAGCAGCAGATCGATCTGATCGGTTTGCTGGAGATGGGCGTGTCCGATGCGTCA
>JAYTAK010000050.1:0-5116 GCA_043737515.1 Candidatus Kuenenia sp.
AGACTCACGCTATTAGCTTTTCCCCCCGTAACAACCCTATGCCTTTAACAAACCCAGTAATTTTCAACATTTCCGGGCGCATGGCGCGGATCGCACCCATTGAAACAAGAATGAGCTGATTCCCGATGGACTCCGACAGAATCAAAGGCCAATGACAAATGGAAATCATTGTGTGCCCCAAGTGCCGTTATGGCTTTCAGGGGAACGATACCAATGAAGAGCAAGCGTGTCGTCGTCCCGAGTGTGGGCATCGGTGGGAGGCGCTGGGACAGACAATTCGAGCGGTGCATGGCGTTGAGCGGCGGCGGGCGGTGTTTGAGCTCAGTGTTGTGGCGGGGGCAAGTTCGTTGCGAGTGGAGCTGAACGGAGCAAGTTCAGTCATCGGCCGTGATCAGGACTGTGCAGTCGTTCTGGATAACCTCAGTGTCTCGCGGCGACATGCGGAAATCACGACGGCAGATGGCGCGGCGTGGGTCACAGATTTGGGAAGCTCCTGCGGGACCGCGGTTAATGGTCAGTTTATAGAATCTCGCACAGCGTTGTCTCCCCGTGATCAGCTCATTCTTGGAGGTACCACGCTGCAGTTCGATGTGCGCTATGAAGCAGCCGAAGCGGCAAAGCCGGTGGCCGACAACGCTCTTCTGCTGCGTCGTGGGGCGCGGGCAGACGTTTGGTATCGCGGCGAACCATCTCAGGTCATTCACCTGGAGACCGCTCGAATCACATTCGGCCGTGCTATGGATCGTGATGTCGTGTTGTCAGGGCCACTGATCTCGGCGAAACACGCAGTTCTGGAACGAGCAAACGACGGAGATTATTTAAGCGACGCTCAAAGCGTTCATGGCACTTACGTCAACGGCAAGCCGATCATACGAGCAAAACTTGTCTCCGGCGACCGCGTTCAGATCGGTCCGTTTCTCTTTCGCTACGAAGGTAACCGACTGGTACGGTCCACTCGTACGTCGGCGATTTCAGTGTCTGCCAGAGCGCTCTCCAAACAGGCCGGGACAACAACGCTGCTGGATCGTCTGACCTTCACTCTTCAGCCGGGCGAGTTTGTTGGGCTCATCGGACCAAGCGGTGCAGGCAAGACAACATTGCTTGATGCACTCAACGGTCTGCGTCCTGCAACATCTGGCGATGTGCTTCTCAACGATCAATCGCTCTATGAAGAATACGGATGTCTCAAGCAGAACATCGGCTACGTTCCGAAGGAGGACATTATTCACCGGGACCTGACTATTAATCAGGCTCTCACCTATGCGGCTCGCCTGCGGCTGCCAACGGATATGAATGCCGATGAACTGAATCACATTATCGATGACACACTGGAGGCACTCGACCTCACTCATCGTCGCGACGTGGTGATCGGTATGCTCAGCGGCGGGCAGCGAAAACGAGTCAGCGTGGGTGTCGAACTGCTCAGTCGGCCGGGCGTCCTGTTTTTGGATGAACCGACTTCGGGACTCGATCCGGGAACTGAATCCAAATTAATGAAACTGTTCCGGCGTCTGGCGGATCAGGGGCGGACGGTCGTTTGCACAACGCATGTGATGGAGAATATCGATCTGTTCCACAAGATTGTGATTCTGGCACCTGGTGGTCGACTGGCCTATTTCGGCCCGCCGCAGGAAGCCCGAGGCTTCTTTGGGATCGACAAGTTCTGTGATCTTTACGACCGCATGGAGGAACAAACTCCTGAGGAATGGAAGTCGCAGTTTAAGAAGTCAAAACAATATCGGGAGCTGATCGCTCCATTGAAGAAATCACCGGCATCCGCCGATGAGACATCAGGTGCCGCCAGCTCTCGGGTTAAGGTGAAGCCTGTGGTCGGAGAGATTCCGAAACACATGCCAGGGCGAGAAGGGCAGGGCATCGTGTTCGCTGTCCGACAGTGCCGGACGCTGATTGATCGGCTGGCTCGCCTGCAGTGGGCGGATCGAACGACGCTCGGCGTGATGCTGGCCCAGCCACTGGTCATCACGGCATTGATTTGTGCCGTCTGCCGCGACTTGCCAACAATCGACTTCCTTCTGGTGATCTCGGCGCTGTGGTTCGGCTGTAGTGGGGCCGCACAGCAGATCGTGAAGGAGCGTCCGATTTATCGACGGGAACGGATGGTGAACCTGCGCCTTGATTCTTATCTCTTCAGCAAACTTCTGCCTCTGATGCTCCTCACCGCCGTGCAGGTGGCGTTCATGTTGCTAACGGTCTGGCTGCTCGAGGATACTGAGGGTTCGCTGCTCGGTCGGCTGTTCGCGATGCTGCTGGCCGCATGGAATGGCGTCGGGATGGGACTTCTGATCTCCGCGGTCGCTGCGAACGCTGACAAAGCGATGTCGGTTGTTCCACTGACATTGATTCCGCAAATTGTGCTTGGTGGAGTTCTTGTCGCGATTCCCGACATGAACACCGGAATGAACGTCGTCTCGCGAGCTGCCTCAGCCCGCTGGGCCACTCATGCGTGTGAAGTGGCATTGCTCAACGACCGCATCGTCAATCAGGATCTGTTGACCGAAGCACATTTGCGTCCGCTTTGGAACGTGTATCCCGCGTTTTCGCTGAACAGCGTTGACGGTCGCGCGAAATTTCTTGAGGAATACCACGAAAAGCCGGTCGAGAAGGTCCGCGATTACTGGGAGTCGATTGCGGTCATGACCGGGTTCCTCGCGTTGCTGTCGGTGGCCACTGTTGTTGTCCTGCGACGGCAGGATACACTGTAAGAACTGTTCGAAAGAGAACTGTCCAATGTCCGGCCCCATGTGCCGTAGGGGCTTTTGTTTTAGTCTCCAGGGTCGGCGTTTTCGTTTAACGGCGAGCCGCAGGCGCAGGCGAAGCCTGGCAACGACGCCTGCGACGATGATTGCGGAGGGCTAGTTTGTTGCAGATCGTACTCAGAGTGACATCCGGTCCCCACGAAGGCCGGGAATTTTCATTTGACCGCCACGACAATTTCATCGTCGGTCGGGCGAAGTCGGCACAGTTTCGACTCTCAACAAAGGATCAGTATTTTTCCCGCAATCATTTTCTGATCGAGGTCAATCCACCGCTGTGCCGATTGCTCGATCTGAACAGCATGAATGGAACTTTCGTTAATGGAAACAAGGTTTCGGCGATTGAACTGCACGATGGCGACACAATCAAGGGGGGCGACACCACTCTCAAGGTGAGCCTTGTTTCAAGTGCAGGCCAGGTCTTGTCCCCTGCCGCCGCAGGGAAGTCAGATCAACCAGCAAAGCTCCCGAGTTCCACTCCAAGGATGGTCAACGACAAGACAATCGTTCCGCAGAACTGGTCTCGGAATGCGAATGAGCTGGTGAAGGAATCTCCACTGCTCAGGATCAGGAGTCACGACATGTCCGGAGTTCAACCGGCAGATGCAGCGCCCGTCGCAGCCAAAGGGATTCCATCGCGCCCGGTATCATCCGCGACCAAGCCGCAACCAGAGGTCTCTGACCAGGACCGGGCAAAGATCGATGCCCAGCCTCAGCCATTTGACCGCTTCGAGATCATTGAAGAAATCGGACGTGGCGGGATGGGAGTTGTCTACCGCGCACGCGACCGACATGACGGCTCATTCGTGGCCTTGAAAGTTGTGTTGCCTGCCGTCGCCAGCAGTCCCGAAGATCTCGCCCGATTCATACGAGAAGCGGGCATCGTCCAAAAGCTGTCGCATCCGCACATCGTTCCCTACCGGGATCTCGGTCATGCGAGTGGGCAACTGTATTTTGCGATGCAACTTGTCCCCGGAACAGATCTTCAGACGATCCTGCGACAACACCATGGTCCGCTGCCGATCATGCGAGCCGTCAAAATTGTCAGCCAGTTGCTGGAAGCGCTTGCGGCCGCACATCAAGGCGGCTATGTGCATCGCGACGTCAAGCCCTCAAATCTGCTGATTGAACAGAGAGCCTCAGACGATTTTGTCTGGCTGGCTGACTTTGGCCTGGCTCGCACCTACCATGCTTCAACGCTCAGCGGGCTGACGACGACTGGAAGTATCGGTGGGACACTGCCTTACATGGCGCCGGAACAAATCACCAACTATCGCAATGTGACACCCGCCGCCGATCAGTATTCAGCCGCAGCCACACTCTATTATCTGCTCACCCGCTCATACATTTACGACTTTCCAGTTGACATTGCGAGCAAGCTGTTGATGGTCCTGCAGGAACCACCACGCCCGATTGAGCTTCGCCGTCCGGACATTCCTGAGAAACTGTCAGCCATCATTCACAAGGGCCTCGCTCGCCTGCCTGCGCAACGCTTTGCGGACGTTTCCCATTTTCGCAAGGCTCTGCAGCTCTGCATGCGGAACGCTTGAGGCGAATTTCACAACGCCAAAGTAAGCGTTGAGACGATGATCGACTTTGACGGGGAGCGTGTTCGGCAGAATTCTTGAAGATGGGCAGCCCCTGGGAAGAGAAATACGGGGTCGATCTTCGAAAGAACGTCGATTTGTGACCACGAGTCCGAACCAAGGAAAACCAGCGATTGTCCGAGTCTCGACGCCGTGAATTAAAAATGCTGTCGAGTCAAAGAGTGCTGAGTTCCCCCGTTGTTGGGAGCTTTTGGGGATCTGCCTTGTCTGGCAGAAACCGATTGCTATACTCCGCCGCTCGCTAACGCACGCGGTTCGCGCTAGTGTAGCTCAATTGGCAGAGCTCCGGTTTTGTAAACCGGTGGTTGTGGGTTCAAGTCCCTCCGCTAGCTTCAGCGAATGAATTGACCTGTTTCTCTTGCGATTTTGATGTTTGTTGGGAGAGAATTCTCGAGAGGACTGCAGGTCGGCATTTAATCATGTAGAGGGGGGAATACCCGAGTGGCCAAAGGGGCCAGACTGTAAATCTGGTGGCGTAAGCCTTCGCAGGTTCGAATCCTGCTTCCCCCATTCCCGCTTGTGGGGCTCCTGCGAAGGAGGCTTGTGTGCGGGTTGCTGTGTTGGTGCTTTGAGGGTATTCGGCATTTCGGATTCAGGCAGGCGTCGAAAATACTTGCAAAAATGCGAACGAGTAAACGCGGGCGTAGTTCAATGGTAGAATTCCAGCCTTCCAAGCTGGCTGTGTGGGTTCGATTCCCATCGCCCGCTCTTTGCGTTCTGGGGGCAGCTTGATCG
>JAYTAK010000051.1:0-5115 GCA_043737515.1 Candidatus Kuenenia sp.
GCGATGGCCAGAATGGTATTCTCACGCTGGTTCAGCACTAAGCGTGTTTCTTTGGGGGCGTTCGCTTTGGCCGCGCCTGCCTGCCCGGCCTGCTGCTGCATGGCCTGCTGCATTTGCTGCATCATCTGCATAACCATATTCGGGTCCATGCCACTGCCGCTGTTTTGTGGCTGCTCGCCAGCCGGCGGTTGCAGTTTGAGCAGTTCGCGGAGCAACCGGATGACATCTTCGGCGCGTCGATGTTTGAGGGGAAACGCCCGTACCAACTGATCATCGCCGGTTTCGGACTGCTCATCCTGCAACAATTCCCAGATGTGTCGCAGACTGACAGCGGTGTCCAGGATTTCCAGCCGATTGGTTTTGCTGAGTTTATGAATTTGTCCGGCGGAACTCAGCATCGGCTTCAACTCTTCAACAGCTTCATCCGCAACCAGCCAGTCCAGATTGAATGAGACTTTGCAGATCGTATGATCAGCCAGCGTTTCCAGTTCCTGCGGCGTGACGCGAACTACCATCGCGGGATTCAGGTCTTTGGTGCGTACGATTGACATGACCTCGCCGTTCACAATCATCGTAAAGCCGCGCATCAGCAGGTGGCGGTTGATGAGATCCCGTGCCTGCTCCATTTTGTATTCGTGCGTTGTGATCAGGTTGAGCGAATCACCAGGGAGTTCCTGCCAGTCGAGCGACAACGCAGAAGCATCAGCAATCCATTTCAGGACCGCTTCCCACGGCTGACTGACGATGTTGAACACGACGAGACCGTCTGGATTCTTGCGGATTTCAGAATCGATATTCTGGGGCACATACTTTTCTGCGGTCGGTCGCTTCACAACACTTTGAGCGGCTGCATCACCGGCTGCAGGCGGAGTTCCTGGTACCGTCCCCGGCGGAGTCGTGCCGTCGGCAACCGTTCCAGGCGGTGTTGAAACACCGGGGGGCGCGCCCGCAGGAGGTTGAACGTTGAGTGTGGGAGTGTCTGCCTGAATCACAGCAGCGGGTTCCTGCCCGTGAACTGCGACAGTCGAGCCTGCCACGAAGACAGTTCCACAAACCGCCAGGCAAAGTCGAATGCCGAGCTGCCCCACAAGATACAAACGTGACAGCAAAACCATGTGGATCCGACTCCAGCAGAAGTAAGGTCATTGTGGAACGATTGACTTGAGAGCACTCTCACTCGAATTAGTCTGTCATTTTCCCGGATTGCACTCCAAAAGCAACCGCCGACTCCGGCTTTCAGCGCTTTTGTATCCACAACCAGACGTGGACCGATCAGGCACAACAAACGATGCGTTTCAGCAGCGCCCACATTTACGGCACGACCGGTGCAGAAGAACCCTGGCAAATCCGCCAGGTGGAGCGCAGCACACGCTGAAATGGCCGCTTCGTGCCATGTGTGTCCGACGCGAGTTTCGGAGTAATCGCAATTCACTGACTGCCATGCTGAGGTTCCCGTTCGCTGTTAAAATCGTGTCGCACTGCAAGTCTCCAGCACGTAAACAAATTTCAAAAATTTCAAAATTTACCCTTGCGTTCGATTCCTCTGATGGCTTGGCGAGGGATAATTTCAATCAGCAGGATTTAGCTCTTTCCCTCCGCAGTCTACCCGCCTTCACAACAGAGAGCATCAATCTTGCCCAGGTGGCTCAAGCAGTAAATTGCGTCTCGTCAGCCCCGGCAGATCTCGGTTACTCAGCGTCGTTGCGAATTCTCAACTGTCAATTCACGTCCGTTTTTGAGTCAGGAGAACCTAGCCATGAAAAGTTTTCGGAGAGTCATGTGTGCGGAACCAGGAAGATTCCGACAGACTTGGTGGGTGCGATGCAGCGCAGGAATTGCTGCCGCACTTGTAATGATGTCCGCGACTGGAGTCGCATTAGCGCAGACCGGGGATGGAGTCACGGGAGTATCAACCGGATCAACAGGCCCTGCTGGTCCTTCACCCGCCGACTCCGCGCAGGCCGACGATGCGACGCAGGCGACTCAACATGAACGAGGATATCCGCTCGACCTGGATGCCGCACGATTGATGCCGCAGGTGGCTGGGCCAGGGCCGTCAGATGTATCGAATGTGGCACCACCGGCTGAGGCAGGGCCCGGCCCACTTGCTCCGGCCCTTGGTACCCAGTTTGAGGGAGTGAATGATTCAAGTTTAATTCCGGCAGACCCGATGCTGGCCGTTGGACGACAACGAATCATTCAAGTGATCAACTCGAAAATCCGGATTACAACCCGCACTGGCTCTTCACCGCTGACGGCGACGCTTTCCGCGTTGCTGGGGAGCCCATCCGGATCGTCCGGAGTTGTGTTTGATCCGCGGGTTCTGCATGATCAATTCGCCAACCGATTTGTCGTGCTCGCCTTGAAGACAAATGCGGCAAAGACGGACTCATGGTACATTGTTGCCGTATCGAAGACAGAAACTCCAACAACCGCGCAAAGCAGTTGGAACCGATATTTTCTGCGAAGCGACATTGATGGCAGCACGAACACTGTTTCATGGGGAGACTATGCTTCCATCGGATTGGACAACACCAACTTCTACATCACATCGAACCAGTTCAGTCCGACTGGCAGTTTTCTGCGATCCAAGATCAGACAGTATGCCAAAGCACCGTTCTACCTGGGTGCAACTGTTTCGGGGCTTGAGTGGAACAATGTGACGGACGCCACCGGAGCACAGGCATTCACAATCCAGCCAGCCGTGACTTTCGGAGTCCCTGGCCATGAATGGCTGGCGTCCGCCCCGTTTGGCACGGGAAACAGACTGAACATGTTCCGCATCACCGCGAATTTGCTGTTCAAATTCTCGGTCACAGTGGGCAGCACACAATTGCCGGATTTGGCTCGTCAAAAGAGCAGCAGTACTCGCATCCATTCGGGCGACAACCGGCTCCTGAATTCGGTGTTTTCCAACAACCGGTTCTACACATGCCATACCGTGAAAACGGGCAGCTTTCCGTGTGCCGCGCGTTACCTTGGGGTCAATACAACGAGCATCAGTGCCCCGACGAAGGTCCTTGACAAAGTGATTGGTAGCTCGACGACCGATTACTATTACCCGGCTGTGGCAGCGAACCCGGCAGGCAGTTCGAGCAGCAGGATTTGCACGGTGTTCAACTTCTCATCCTCGACTCGGTTTGCCGGCATTACTTACACGCAGATGACGCCTACCGGAACGATTCAGCCGCTGGGATTAGCAAAGGAAGGGCTCAACAGATACGTCCTTTTGGATTCAAGAGGAAGAAATCGTTGGGGTGACTACAACGGAATCGCCCGCGATCCGCTGAACTCCAACCGCTTCTTCTTCAACGCCATGTACGCTAAGTCCACAGCCAATACATCAGGGACGTATGTTGCATCGACGACAGTCTCGACCACCTCAGCTCCGTCGAGCAGTGCAACGACTCTGGCAGGTGTGAACCCTGCCGGCGGGGCTGGAGGCAGTACCTCAGCGGGGCAGATCAGCGGTATCCCGAACCCTGTTGAAGTGCCGACGGGAAATTCCGGGGCCATTGGATTTGGACCTTTCCAATCGCCTCTCAACCGCCCACCATTGCCAATCGGTGGCGCGATTTACGGGCTCCCGGCTGATGGCAGAGATGAATAACCTGGATGACTCGGCTGAGGCCGGGTTTTGCGACAACGGTATCAACGAAGAAAGCTCGACGGTCACCGTCGAGCTTTCTCATTTCTTACTGTTGAAAGGTGTCCTGGCATGATGCTCGGTCACTGATGGATTGCGGGGTGGCCGGGGTTGGAGGGCGATAGCCCGAAACCCCGGGGCTTCCTTCGCTTCGCTCCGCTCAGTCCAGCCCCGACCGCCCGATCCATCAAAGCAAGTTCGACAGAGCACTGACGACTGATCAGAATGACACGGTCTGAACCAGACGAGGAAACACAGTCAGCAGAATCGGTGCTGGCAAACCTTGTCGAATCACCTCCAGATCCAGACGGCCTCGAACGAGTTCAGTGTTGACGAGGTTCGGATCGAGCACCGGCTGACCATTGACGGTCAGGATCAGGTCGCCCGGCACAAGACCGGCAAGCTGTGCAGGTGAACCATCATTCACCGACTGAACACCGTACGCCTGCATGTCAGGGATGTAAGTGCAGTTCAGGCCGACGTAGTAACTAAACTGTTCACATCGAACGACTTGCCAGTTGCATGGTGTCCAGCAGTCCCAGTATTGATTGTGAACGTTCCAGCAACCGTAGTTCGTATGGCAGTGGTTGTGACAGACGTTGACCCACCACGAAAAATGAGTATGACCACACAGGTGCTTCGGTGCCGTTGCCACAATGTTCTGAATCTGCGGCTGGACCTGAACTGAAGGGCCATGGTGCTTCAGGATCTGCGTCACATTCACAGCAATTGACTTTGTCTTCGTTCCATTGGAAAGGAGTACCGAGTGCCCGTGATGCCCCATCTGGTTCTGAGTATTTCCGTTGATTCCGTGAAGTGGCAGTTTGATTCCGTGCGGTTGGTGATTGGAATTGCCAGAAACGTTAGTTCCGCCTGGTTGACCGTTCCCGGATCCTCCATTGCCTGAATTCCCGTGCTTGTTTCCGTTCCAGTTACCGCTGCTCAGATTTCCAATCCGGGTGCTGAGTGAGCCGGAATGCTGTCCACTGTTGCTGTTTCCTTGCCCTCGATTGGATCCACCGGATCCCATTCGATTCTTTGAATCACCGAAGGTCCGTGAGCCAGTCGCGACAACCATCGTCGCGAGCACCAATGCTGTATAGAGAAATGAACGCTTCATCGAAGTTCTCCCGTTAATTTGTTGTATTCGGCGGCTGAACATCTCAGCCCATGAATACTGCAGCGGAAAACGTGAGAAAGTGTTACACGGCATGACGATCCGGCCAGGCGTCTCCCCAAAGCCGTGGACTTAGGCGAGCGGGGGATGTCAATCCCCTGATGCGTGCCGGTCAAACAAGGCAAATCAGGGCACTTACGTACCCCGCTCGCCGAACAGATTCCTTAAGTCCACCCCGTTGAGCCATCTCCCAACTGGGCCTTTAACTGCGCCAGTTCTTTCGCGAGCTGGTCCTGACGCTCGCGGGCTTCGAATTCCCGTGCCAGTTCTGCGGCGTCGGGGTCTTTGCCGT
>JAYTAK010000052.1:0-2201 GCA_043737515.1 Candidatus Kuenenia sp.
TTTCGTCAGACGGTCAAACACTGTGCCGAACGCGACTGCGATTTTTTCCGGATCGCCCTGCTCTTCGACGCAGCGTGCCTGCATGAAAATCGCCTGGGCAGCTTCTTTTGAATCGGGAAACTCGGTCACCAACGCGGCAAACGATTCCTGAGCCTCAGCATACTTCTGCGATTTAAACTGACTCCACGCGATCCCCGACAGACCTGCTTCACGCGATTTAGAGTTTTCAGGTCCTGAAGCGGCCATCCGGAACAGTGCTTCGGCGTTTTCCGGTGAATTCAGAGCCAGTGCCGTTTCAGCAGCCTGCAGCACGGCGGTCCATGTCTGGGGCTGGTCGGCATTGGTTGCGGCAAGCGACTTCAGGGATTCGATGGCCTCAGGAAATCTATTCAGATGACTGAGAGCGACGGCTCGCGTGCCGATGATGTCGGCTTTCTTCTGTGCATCTGTCGCCAGCGGAAGAAATTGATCGGCGAACTTCAGCACGTTTTCGTACTGCTTGAGTTCCAGGCTACTGATCGCTGCCAACGCTAGCGCCCCGCGCATTTCGGCAAGGTCATCGGACTTCAATACTTCGGTCATCAGCGACGCCTGCTGTACGACCTGATCATGTTTGTCGCTGTCGAAGAGGGCTCGGACGAGATAGTAGCGACCAACGGCGGCCACGCGATCTGCCGGATCTTTCATTGTCTCTGTCGTCCGCAGGAGCGTGTCTGTCGCTTTACTCAGATCACCACGAGCCAGGAATAATCGTCCCAGCAGAATCTGTTCGCGCGGTTGTTTTGACGCCTCAGGAAATTCAGTGTTGAGCCGACCAAAGAGGCGTTCCGCGCGTTCAGCGTTGTTCAGTTCCAGGCGCAGTTCTGCGGCGTTGAACAGACATTCCGCTGTGCGCCCCGACGTTGGCCAGCGATCGGCAATGTCTTCAAACATTTTTGCGGCCAATTCACGTTCGGTCCCGGTGCGTTCCAACTGCGCCTGCTGAAACAGGATGTCGGCCGCCAGCGGAGAATCTCCGGCAGCTTTCAGCGCTTCGGCAAACTCCAGCCGCGATTCTTCGGTACGACCAAGATCCCGCAGCGACATCGCCGCCATCAGAATCGCTTGCGCCGCTGACGAGGAATCTTTCGGCACGGCGCGAAAACGTTGCAGTGCCGTTTCAAATTCTTTCGCTCGATACCATGCCTTCCCGGCACCAAGATTTGCGGACGCCACTTGCACGCTCGTCGGATACGTCGTCAGCAATTCGTCATAAGTGGCAGCCGCTGCTTTGTACTGTTCCGCTGTAAACTGAATCGCCCCGATCCGGATCAACGCACGAGGTGCCACTGCGGGATTCTTCGCAGCGACGATCGTGTTGTACTGCTGCAGAGCCTCCGGGACCTTTTTGAGTCCTTCCAACGCAATTCCCATGCTGAATCCTGCATCGAGTAAGACGGCTGGATTGGTCGTTTCAGACTTCACCAGCGGACTCAGGGTTTCTTCGGCCTTTGCCCATTGTTCCGAGGCCACGTACGATTCGCCAAGAAACAGCTTCGCCCAGTCACCACGACTGTGCGACGGATGTTTTTCCAGATACGCGGACAACTGCTCAATCGCGGCAGGATAGTCGCGCAGATAGTAGCTGCATTCTCCAAGGCGGTATCGCGCTTCTGCTGCGTTCCGTCCTTCGGGTTCGGTCTGCAGAAACGCAGCGAACTGCTCACGGGCGGGTGCGTATTTCTCCAGCGAATCAAGTGATAAGGCAAAGTACAACCGCGCCAGATTCGCGCGTGGGTGTTCGGGGAAGTCCTTCAGAAACTGGTTGAATGTATCGACCGCGAGTTCGTATCGCTGAGTTCGATACAGCCCGACGCCCAGGTTGAAATCATCACCGGCTTTGTCGGCGAACACTGTTGCCGGAGCCAACACACAGGCCAACAGAAAGGCCACGAGAGTTTTTGCAACTCGTCCGACAGGGAATTGTGTTCGCTGCTCACAATGCGAAAGATGGTGGTTCGTCAAAAGCTGATTCCGCATGGCTTATGGCTGCAATGAGTTTTGAAACAGGTTGTCCGGCGATTCCGTGGACGAACATTCGGGACGGCCCTGCACGACCCGATTCCCCAGAATCCATTCTGCCACTATGGTACGCACCGCATTCGCAAATCCGAAGTCCGCAGTCCGTCATTTTAGAGTTCCGACCAATCCTTTCGTGGGAT
>JAYTAK010000053.1:0-26149 GCA_043737515.1 Candidatus Kuenenia sp.
GTCACTCTTGCTTTGATGGATCGGGTGGCCGGGGCTGGACTGAGCGGAGCGAAGGAAGCCCCGGGGTTTCGGGCTAGCGCCCTCCAACCCCGGCCACCCCCTCAATCCATCAGTGACAGAGCATCAGGCGGAGAAATCTGCATCTGTCTATATCGTCAGGCGGCAGCACTGGAAACGGGCTGCCGCTTTTCATTTGTCCCGGTCGCGGAAACCGTGCTGACCGGTCAAGTTTACGTAACCGGCCGAACCCACATCCTGGGATCGAATTCGGCGGATTGGGATACATCAAAGCACAACAGTCCGGGCGTCAGAGTCGATAAATCTGCAGCAACCCTGTCTTTACAGCCGCCCACAAAGCAGCCGTCAAGCCATTCTCAGTAAGGATTACTAAAGAATGGTGGCAGAGACGAAAGACGGGTGAAGAAGAATTCCGTCAGAATTCTTCGATGATGTGACACGGAAGGAGCACGTCGAATGTCAGCCGATCACGCCAATCCAGGTTTGTCCTTGAAAACCTGGTGTCGCCATTTTCGAGCGAAGACGCTGCGGCAGATGTTGTCAGGCGCGATTGCCCTGTCAGCTCTGGCCCAGGGAACTTTGTCCGCTCAGCAGACAGCGGAATACACCGCCGGGTCAAACGGGCCTATCCGCCCGATCCAGATGCAGAGACTGCAACTGGATACGCCAGCGGTGACCGATCCGGCGATTTCTGGCCAGGTGGATGCCATCCACAGCCCGAATGTGGATCGCATGTTGAAACCACAGTACAAACTTGAGCTGCAAAAACGTCACAGCCAGTTGGTCATGACGAATCGCAATATCCGCCGAATCGCGGTGACCGATTCTACCGTGGCCAACTATGTTCAGTACTCCCCGACGGAAGTCAGCGTCGTGGGAATGGAACTGGGCAAGACGGACATGACATTCTGGTTCGAAGACGAAGAAACGCCTTCGATTTACGAAGTAGCAGTCGTCAACGACGCCAGCCTTGAAGAACAGAGGACGCTGGACTTCGGACGGCTGGAACGCCGTCTGAAAACGCTCTTCCCGAATTCACAGGTGGCGATTATCCCCGTCGGCACGCAGGTGCTGGTGCGTGGTCAGGCCTACGACGGCGAAGAAGCTCAGAACATCCTGCAGATTGTCCGCGCTGAAGTGTTCAGTTCGATTGGACGAAACAACGATCTCGGGAACCAGGGCGGTCTGAACAACTTTGCTCAGGCCGGAAACTTCTTGGGTGGTGCGGGTGGTGGCGGAGGCCAGAACACGGGATTCCGCGACATCGTGATCAACGAACTTTCTGTGCCCGGCGAATACAACGTGATGATGCGGGTCATCGTCGCGGAAATCAATCGCTCCCAGATGCGTAACTTCGGCTTTGACTGGAAAGTCGCCTTCAACAGCTCACGGCACGAGGTGGGAGGCAATATGGGTGGCGGGGCAGGGACAACACTGGCCGGCATTTTTGAAAATGGCGAAATCCAGGTACTGGTTCGCTGGTTGCAGTCGAACGGTACCGTCAAGCTGCTGGCTGAACCAACCGTGACCTGTATGAGCGGTACGTCATCCAGTATTCTGGCCGGTGGTGAATTTGCCGTACCGACGATTATCGGTCTGGGCGGTGGTCAGGCGACCTCCTTCCGAGGATTCGGGACCAGTCTGGTTGTGACGCCGACCGTAATGGACCGGGATCTCATTCGACTGCAGGTCGTGCCTGAGGTCAGTGAAATCAACAGCAACAATGCCGTCAACGGGATTCCCGGTACGAACGTCAAACGAATTCAGACGACAGTGGAACTGCGGGAAGGTCAGACTTTCGCGATCGGCGGCTTGCTCTCACGGCAGGAACTGACGAACATCAGTCGCATCCCGCTGCTGGGTGACATTCCCTACGTCGGACCAAAACTGTTCCAGTCCAAGAATGCGTCCGAAGTCGAAACGGAATTGCTGGTCCTTGTGTCACCAGAAATCGTCCGTCCGATGGAACCGGATGAAGTACCGCCGATGCCGGGCTTCAATCACACGCATCCAAACGACCACGATATTTGGCACCTGGGACGCAGCGAAGGAACGCCGGACAACAACGTCTATCAGGTCGGCACACTCGGAAGCGGTTCGCTGCACGGCGTACCGGTGGGATACAGCCAGTTCAATCCGCCGGTCGGTCTGGGTGCCGGTTCATATTCAGGTGGTGGCCTCGCGGTGCAGAGTGGTTCACCATTCGGCGGCGGAACACAATACGCTGCTCCGATGCAGCCACAGCCAGACTATACATTGCCGCAGTCGGCTCCGAACCAGGGATATCCGCAGTATCAATCAGCACCGCAATACCAGTCAGCTCCGCAGTATCAGATGCCACAGCAGGGAAATCCGCAGGGCGGAATGCCTCAGGTGCCGGCAGTGCCACAGAACTATCCGCCACAAGGTCGCATGATGACCCCTTCGAATCAGAACAGTCATGCATCAGCAGAACCGAAGAAGTCGTTCTTCCACCTGCCTGGTTCGAAGAAATCGCAGCCGGAGGTTAAACCCGCCAGCTGGAGTCAGCCTGCGAAGAAATAGCGTCGTACGCAAGGATTCATCGGACACCGTCCGATCTGTGTTCTCTCCAATTTCGATGAACGAGTTTTCTACCCTCCCGGCACCCTGGGTGCGGACAGGAAGAGTGACCATGAACCTTCTCCGATCTTCTTTTCGCGCGAAATTGATGCTGCTCGCAGCTTGTGGATTGGCCAGCGGATGCTGTTCAACCACATCATCGTGCTCGACCAGTTGCGATTCGTGCTCGACATCCTGCGGGGCAACATGCGATGCAGGATGCTGTGAATCAGGATGCGAAACCTGCGGCTGTCACTGGTGGAATCCTAAAAGCTGGGGCTCAGGGTCAGCGACCTCCAGAATGCAGGTTCCCGATGTGCTGCCGCTTGGATCAGTTTCGCGTGCTCACTGGCACGCGATGCAAACCAACGGTGAAGCCGCCGACTTCGTGATGTATCGCAACGAGTTTGTGGACAATTCCTCGGAATTGAGTCCCTACGGTCGCGATCACATTGCCGAGATCGCGGCCAGAATGCCGTCAACACCGTTCCCCGTCATCGTGCAGCGGAGCTGGAACAATGCTGATCCGGAACTGGATCAGGTTCGCCGCGACATCGTGGTGCGTGTCCTGACTGATCTTGGCAATCAGGACGCCAATCAGCGTGTGGTTGTCTCACAGCCGTACAGCAACGGCATCAATTCCATGGAAGCCGAGCAGGACTACGGTCGATTCCGTCGTATCCGAGGCAACGGCAACAGCGGCCTCAGCGGCGGCGGCGGTGGCGGATTCTAACCCACACCAGAATCTGCATGAATCTCGAAAACTCTTCAAGCAGCTCCCTCACCAGGGAGCTGCTTGTTTTCGTGGCATGACGCTGATTCATTATAAAACGTGGAGTCACCGTTGTTCTCGTGTCCCCGTTGTTTGCTCTGGACTGTCAGGACTCCAACGGCGGATTTTCATTTCGGCGTACCAGGAAAACGCAATGCTCAACGCTGTCCGATCACTCGGTTTATGGGTTCTGCTGGTCGCTGGGATCGCCTGCGGCTGCTCAGCATCATTCCTTGCCGCACAAGAGACTGTGACTCCGGCAGTGGCGTTGACCATCGACACGATCTTTGCCGAACAGCAGTTCAAACTCGAACCATTTGCCGGGCATTGGCAGGCTGACAGCCAGGGTTTTGAGTTGATCCGCAAAGATTCGGTCACCGGAGCGGCTTCGATTGCAAGGATCAGCCTCACCAATCCACAAGCGGAGGAGATCCTGGTTCCCAGTGACTGGCTGCGACCGACACCAACCGACAAACCGCTCAACATCGACGCCTATGAATGGTCTGCCGATCGCACGAAGTTGCTGATCTTCACCAACACGCGCCGCGTCTGGCGGCTCAACACGCGCGGAGACTACTGGGTCCTGGAGCTTGCTGACAAACGACTTTACAAACTGGGTGGTGACGTGCCCGAAGCGACTCTGATGTTCGCAAAGTTCTCACCTGACGCGACGAAAGTCGGCTACGTGCATGAACGAGATCTGTACGTTCAAACGCTGGCCGATCAATCGATTGTAAAGCTCACGGCTTCCGACGCACCGACAAAAATCAACGGAACTTTCGATTGGGCCTATGAGGAAGAATTCTCGCTGCACGACGGTTTTCGATTCAGCCCCGATGGAAAACGCATTGCGTTTTGGGAGATCGACGGGTCTGGAATCGAACTGTTTCCACTCATCGACAACACGTCCACTTTGTATCCCAAGATTCAGTACATCCCTTACCCCAAAGTAGGCACCACAAATCCAGCGGCAAGAATTGGAGTGATCGATCTGGGAACTCTGGCAACCACCTGGGCAAAGAACCCTCGCGATGTTCGCGAAAACTACCTGCCGCGTATGGAATGGGTTGATTCCAGTCAACTGGCAATCCAGCATCTCAACCGCCGACAGAATCAATGGGAATTGTGCCTCGTCGATGCGGGCTCAGGGACCTCGAAGACGGTGTTGATGGTACAAGACTCCGCATGGATCGATGTTCACGACGAGACGATCTGGCTCAAAGACAAGTCGCAGTTTCTTTGGTTAAGCGAAGCGAGTGGCTGGCGACACATTTACCTGGTTGCCCGCGAAGGCCGATCGTTCGCTCCTGTAACGAACGGCGAGTTTGACGTGATCGAAGTTCTGGGAATCGACGAAGACGAGAAGCTGGTCTACTTCTATGCTTCGCCAGACAACGCCACGCAAAAGTACCTGTATCGAATCAACCTTGATGGCAGCGGGCTGAAGCGAGTCACTCCGGCGAATCAATCGGGAACTCATCGGTACGTCCTGTCTCCGGATCGCAAGCACGCCCTGGTGACGGTGTCGCGATTCGCAGAACCGCCACGGACCGAAGTCGTCCGCCTGAGCGATCACTCCGTGGAATTTGTCGTTGACGCGAACGATGCCCTGAAACGTAAGGTCATAGCGTTGCAGCTCCCGGAGCATGACTTCTTTCGAGTCGATATTGGCCAGGGTGTTGAGCTGGACGCCTGGAGCATTCTGCCAACGAATTTCGATCCAAAGAAAAAGTACCCGCTGATTGTGTTTGTCTATGGTGAACCAGCCGGACAGACGGTCCTTGATCAATGGGGCGGCGACCGATCTCTTTGGCATCAAATGCTGGCCCAGCAAGGGTATGTCGTGATGAGCTTTGACAATCGCGGCACACCGAGCCCGCGCGGTCGTGAATGG
Organism: Candidatus Kuenenia sp.; assembly: GCA_043737515.1. Taxonomy (GTDB): domain Bacteria; phylum Planctomycetota; class Planctomycetia; order Planctomycetales; family Planctomycetaceae; genus SXXK01. The sequence continues at coordinate 5,265 of JAYTAK010000053.1, forward strand.
CGTAAGAGCGTTTATCGGCAGATCGGCATTCTGGCATCGGCCGATCAGGCCGCAGCGGTGAAATCCGTACTCGCATCGCGTCCGTACTTAGACGCGAGTCGCGTGGGTATCTGGGGCTGGAGCGGTGGCGGGTCGATGACGCTGAACATGCTCTTCCGTTACCCGGACATCTATAAGACCGGAGTCTCCGTCGCGCCAGTCCCGAATCAACTGTACTACGACACGATCTACCAGGAGCGATACATGGGACTGCCGACAGACAACGCCGAAGGTTATCGGTTGGGTTCGCCGATCACCTTCGCCCACCAGTTAAAGGGCGATCTGCTCCTGATCCACGGCACGGGCGACGACAACTGTCATTACCAAACAAGCGAGCTGTTGATCAATGAACTGATCAAGCACAACAAATCGTTCTCCATGTTCGCATACCCGAATCGCACACACGCCATCCGCGAAGGGGAGAATACGACTCGGCATCTGTATCAGATGATGACATCGCATTTCCTGAAGTCGTTGCCCAGCGGACCTCGCTGAGGAGGCTGACGTCTGGCATCCTTCAGCGTCGAACACTGCCTCCACGCGAGCCCGTCCCCGTGGAGCGAAGATCACAACCAGAACCAGTTACCCGGAAAACCGTTCGTCACGATGGGGCTCGTCCCCATCGGACGGTGATCCCAATGATCATGGCTCGACGGGGATGAACCCCGCCGTGGCCAAATTCTCCGCGTGAGGCGACTTGTCTGGTTGTGATCATCGTTCGATGGGGGCAAGCCCCATCGTGGCGGGTACAATCTCAGCGGCAAGTTGGCTGGTTTCGTAGGGTGGGACCAGCGCCAGAATAGCCCCACAAAATGTGTGATCATTCATCGTCCGGCGCGCCGTTGTTGCGGCTGGCTGCACTCTGCATTTTCTGCAAACGCACGAATTGCACAGATGTAGTATCGCCACAGTATTTCACAACTGGAACGAATCTGGAACCAATGCCGTTTACAGCCGGGCTCAACATGCACGCTTCGAACATCGAAGCGATGATGCACAAGCAATAAACACTGGCAGAGCCAGTGGCACACATCTCAAGCTTCTGCAGCCCGTGCCACCCAGTCGATGACTTGGTGTTCGGGCCATCGACGAGCAATCCATCGCGGTCGCTGCGAACTGTTGGCTTCAGGATGGACCACATCTATTTCCTTCCCTATTTATTTCCCTCACTTCTCAGAGCAGCGAACACAGAATGCTGCTATTGACTGTACTCTTCATCTCGAACCGTTAACTCCCCAGAGAAAATGCTTCTCAGCTTGCTCACGCGGTGGTGTTCGCGACGCAACTCGAGGACGTTGAGATACAAATCGCGCCAGCTCACTTCGCCATTTATGTGGTAGGCAATTGCTAAATTGGCAATAACACGTGGATCGTCGTCGCTCAATAGGTGAGCCTTCTTCGCATGAACCAGCGCAACTTCATCGTTCCCAACTACCATCAACACAACCGCAAGGCTGGTATGTGCATCCGCATCGTCAGGATTGGATTCGATTGCTTTTTCATAAGAAGCAATCGCTGATGAATAGTCCTTCTTCTTTCTCTGTAGAATGCCAAGACCGGTCCAGGCGGCGGATTGTCGAGCATTGATGGCAATTGCCGATTTGTAAGATCGCTCCGCCTCGTCGGGGTTGCTCACATCTTCGTAGCAATGCCCGAGGATTGCCCATGCCAAATCATCCTGAGGAAACTCGCTGAGGAATTCCTGCAGCTCTTCAATCGCAAGCGAAGATCGGCCATCGAGTCGCTTGGCAGCAATTCGGTCCAACCTTTGTCGTCGTTGTTCGGCAGGATCTGGTCCTATTCGTATTCCCTTGCGCGGCATCGACTCGGCTGGAACAGCTTGTATCGGTTGCTTATGCTTTTTGGAGCTATGTACCTCATCGTCCTTGCTGCAGCCCGCTAAGCAGCCTGTATACAGAGCCAACAACATGGGGATTCGATTTGTCATCTGGCAGAATCTCCGAGTCGAACATCACGATTGCACAATCAGTCTTGGCGGTCACGAATCTGAAATGCAAAGTAACCTGCCAGCGATACCTGCGGCCCTGACCGAAACGCCCTGTCACACTGGATTCGCAGGGTGGGACCAGCGACCGTGCGGTCTAACGGTTCAACCGATTTTCGTCCGTACTGCTGTGTCATTCTAGGTGTGGAACAGCAATCTTTGGGGCGACCGAATAATCAGGTCTGAAGATTTCTGGATGCGGGCATCTCGTTGAATAGTGCCTGTAGTATCGCGAATCTCCAACACGCCCTCCGCCTTCAAGTCAGCAATGACGGCCATGATAATTTCACTACTGGCAGGAGTTTCGTTTGTAATTCGACTGAAAAGCTCGGAATACGGTATCTTCTCCGGGAGGCCGTAGATGAGGCGGGGTAGTTGGTCCAGCAATAGGCTTTGACTAGCGGCTCGCGCTGTCTCATCGAAAAAGAATCCAGGAAGCATCCTTTGCCCAGTTATGTCCGAATCAAGATTCTCATCGTAGCCGAGCATATTTAACCCAGCCTTCCCGTAATGGGCGAACGAACGATTCTCTTTCCAATGGAGCTGAACCATAACATCTCGCGCTTTTGCATGGCCAGAAAGATGTATCAGCCAGAAATCTCTATGAGCGTCTCGGGACCTAATGAAAAACGGTGTGTAGAACTTCGCTGCCGTTTTGTTTTTGATCTCTTCGTGCAAAAGGACCTGAATCGCACGCCGCCAGTCCTGCTGAGCTTTCATTCCCGCCAGATCATTTGTGGGCAAGCTGATTCCGACGCGATTCAGGATCTTCATCGTTTGCTCCGAGTTGCTCAGATAGTCGATGAGAGAATCAGTAGCGAACGTCAACAATACTTCTGCGTTCGGAAGCCGCTGCAGTATTGACCGAATCAAAGGCAACGGGACATCCGAATAACCAAACTGGTCCAGCACAAAGATTGCTCGACCACCGCGCCCACGATTCTCGATTCTCTCTTCGATTCGCTGGCAGACTTCAGCAAATGTGGCGTTCAAGAAGTTTGCGTGTTCAGCTGCCTCGGAAGCATATTCGGAGTTTTGAACCGTGGACTGCAGATATTCAAAAGCTGCGCGATCCTTCTCAATGAAGAAGTACTCCACTTCGAGTTGGAATGGCTTGATTCTCCCCTCCTGCACTGCAGCGTTAGCATTCCTCATCGCCTTCAACATGACAAATGGGGAACCGTAATGAAGCTGGCTCGTGTCGGATCTTTGGTAAATTCCTCCGCCCGCGAATCCATCTACAAGGGTCAACCGCATCTCGGGAATTCGTTTGTTGCTTGTAAGCACGGTCACGTACTTTTCCAAATACTGCTGTAAAACGCGGTGTTTGGCGATGCTGTGAGGTCGGATCTCCGGTGGTGGGCTTCCGAGATTCCAAGAATGATTTTCGTGCAACATTCAGATACTCCCAAGGGTTTGGGGATCGTATGTCAGGTGGCCGTTCTCGGCAATCGTTGAACTCGCTGTGTCTTAATCTTCAGGTTTTCGTACAATTGACCGCAGAGTGCAATTTGCAACGGAGGAATCACCATGGCTGAAAACTCGAAGATCGGCTGGACAGACCACACCCACAATTTTTGGTGGGGATGCAACAAAGTGAGTGAAGAATGCCTCCATTGCTACATCGCCCCAATCATGCGACGGGGAGGATTCGAACCATTCAGAGGCCCAATGCGGACAAAGAATTGGACAGCACCACTCAAGTGGAACCGAAACGCTGAAGGTCAGCCGAGACGCCCACGAATTTTTACCTGCTCAATGTCCGACTTTTTCCATCCTGGCGCGGATAAGTGGCGAGCTGAAGCCTGGGCTCTTATTTCAGAGTGCAATAACCTTGATTGGCTGATTTTGACGAAGCGTCCTGAACTAATTGAGGATCGGCTTCCGTCCGACTGGGGAATTGGTTATGGCAACGTCTGGTTGGGAGTAACCGCCGGCTGTCAGAAATCGCTGCGCCGCGTTCGAATCCTTCAGGACATCCCTGCTGCTGTTCGATTCATTTCCGCAGAGCCGTTACTAGAAAGAATGAATTTTTCCCCATACCTCAGCAACTTTCAGTGGGTAATTACTGGCTGTGAACGTGCCAAGAAAGGCGAACGTCGGCTGATGGACTTGAATTGGGTTCGGGATATTGATCAGCAGTGCAAAGCAGTTTCGATTCCTCATTTCTTCAAGCAATACTATTTGAACGATGAAGGAGTACCGCGTGAAGACGGCATCCTGGACAAGAACATTATTCAGGCGTGGCCGAATTCGCTTCCCGTCTTGGCTCAGTAACAAGCTGAGTACTCCGGCTGGGGCAAGCGCGGTAAATGGCTGCGACCCGTTGATTGGGCCTGCTACCTGTAGAAACCCGGCATTCGAGCCACGATGCCAAGTTCCTTGTACGCGAAGCCGCTGTCGGGGGGATTGTATTCTCCGACGATATCCATGCTGGATTGAGCGTTGATGCTGGCTTCCATGTGCTGGCACCAGTAGACGGCGTTGACGGTCATGCGGCGGACTCCTGCGTTTTTGAAATCGTGAGCACTGCCCATGGTCAGGTTGAAGACTCGAGCGGTGTGGCCCGTGTTGCTGGTCCAGGTTTTGACCCAGGCGACGGGTAACGGGATCAGCTCGGGATTGATCGCGTCGTCGTGGTTGCGGCCCAGGAGGGGTTGGCCGTTGACGAGCGGAAGACAGCCTTCCGGCAGATGGCCGCCTTCTTTGAACGTGCGATAAACGTCTGACGTGCCCCAGATGTTTGTGACGCCTTTCAGAATCGGATGATCCTTGTTCGCCTCGACGATGATGCCGCGAGTCGAATCCTGCTGCCAGTGGCCGTGATGATTTCGGAAGGAGCCGCCCAGCACGGCTTCGCCAAAGTCGATTCTCTTGCCGTCCTTTTTGTAATCGAACCCGATGAAGCCGTGGTTGGCCGTGCGGATGCCAATGATCGGCTTCGCGGAATCCAGATAATTGTAGATATGTTGCAGTTGCTCGGGCGGCAGGGACAGGAGTCTGCTGAACAGAATCACCAGGTCGCATTTTTCAAGATGCTCGAGGCCGGGAATATTGTGAGTGATCGACTTGTCCTCCCAGCGAATCTTTTGAGTCGGATCGACTTCTTTGTTTTTGTTGAGGCTGAACAGCACAGTGCAGTGAAAGCCATGATGCTTCGCCAGAAGTCGCGCGAGCATCGGCATGGAATACTCGCTGCGGTATTCCTGGTCGGCGGCGATCAACACGATGTGTTTGCCAACTCCCGGACCGGACTCGCCGGAGTACGTCAGCCACAGCGGACTTTCGGGGACGGGGTGTTCGTCGGCGTTCAGAAGGCTGGCTTGGCTGACACAGACAAGTGCAGTACTAAGAAAAATCGAGAGGCGAAGGCTGATACGTTGGGGCCGTTCTCTTGAGGGCATTTGGAGGTTTTCCTGAGGAATAAATCTGGCAAAGTTAAATCGAAGCACTGGTATCGACGGTTTTCACGACTTCGTTTCCTGGATGTTTCCCGTAATCCACTGACATCTTTTCAACATCAACTACGGTTCGCGAAACTGAACACCAATCCCTGCGTTTTTCGCCTGTTCACCCGAAAGAATTGTTCCATCTCGTACGCTGATGTTTACGCGAGCCAATCGTTCCAGCAGCTGTTCTGTTGTGATATTCGGTTTGGCCTCAACCGCTAAAAGCGCCACCGCAAAGTTTCTGTCCTTATCTGGGAATTGAAACCTGTGTCGGTACGTCAGTTCTGCGGTGGCGATTTCCGGGATTTGCATGGATAACTGTGCGACCGCATCAGCAAACGCTGAACGACAAATGGCGTTTGGAAATGCGAGCCAGATCATGCGGCGACCATCCGCGAGCAATGCTGGTTCCGGCAAGGGACTTGGCGGCCTGTACATTCCAATCCGGCTTTTCTCAAACACGTACCAGTTTGGCGCCGAGTAGATCCAGTAGTGGCCGGACTGGTGTTCCGACTCCGTCCAAAGACCGAACTCACAGAACGGCCCAAACACGGTTTCATCCCTGGGAGCGGTATAGATTGAAATGAGATCTGAGTATCGTCCGCTGACTGTTGCAACTTCCGGGGCTGCGAAAGTTGTGGCCTTTCGGAGTTCATCGATCGAGGATACATCCCATACGACCAGTTGCGAGTTCGAATCGACTGCCGACAACAATTGGCGACCTGGTGCAAGGGAAACGGATCGAACGTAGCCAGCAGTTCCACGAAACTGAAGCAGAGTTTTTCCATTGAAAGAATCGCAGATCGAAATCTGTTCATTGCCAGCAAGGATAAGCAGTCGATCATCTTTCGACCACTCTGACTGAGAACAGTAACCACACGATACTACGGTCCGGGGAACATGAGTGACGGCATCGTAGATTCCCACCTCGTTGTTTTTGTGAGTCATCGCGTATCTGTCGCTGTTACGTGAGAACTTCAGGATGCCGTTCAGTCCCAGATCTTTTGCAATCCGAGTTGTCGTGTTGTTTCTTCGATTCCAGAGAAAGAGTGACTCACCCTGAGTTCGAATAGCGAGGTTAGAGTTCTCTTTCGAGAACGACAACCGCCAAATCGTTTCATCTTCGGTCTTGAGATTTTCGACCACTACTTTTTGGGCAATATTGCAGATCGCCAGACTTCCATGGTCCCCACCGATGGCAAGAAGTTCACCGTCTGGAGACCACTCAATCCGCAGTGGCCTGGCAGGAAGGTTTTTTAGACGAAATAGCGTCGCTCCATCGACGGATGCTATCGTGACAGAGTTTTCAGTATCACTGAATGCCACCTCCTTTGATCCCGGCGACCATGCGACCATGCACCATGGATTTGAAGCCGGAAGCTTTTGATTCACCTGCCATGAATTTGCATCGAAGATCATGACAGAACCGTCAGTGACAGCAGCAAGGAACCTCTCATCCGGTGAAAATCGTACCGAGTTCAACTCTACGATATGATGTTCAACGATTTTTGCCGCGGGGGAACTCGCAGGGTGCCAAATCAATCGATCCGGCGATGGTTCCCGGATGACTTCGATATCCTGACTTTCTAACGGTTGTTCCTGAATTTTGATGGCCGGATCAAGCTTCCCTGGTGCCTGAGCAAACACTGAACGAGCATCTCCAATCCCCGCCATGACCACCGATAGAATGGCGCAGATGATCTGCTCGCAATTCGGAAGTAACGCCAATGTTCGTTTAAGCACTGGTTGCCCTATGGATACCATGTTTTGTGCTTTCAGCAAATGAATCAGAATTCGTTCTGACACTGACACCGACGATCTTGGTCGGTCGGATGATCATACTTCCACGGCTCTAAATACTGCACGGAGGGCTGACGCCCAGCCGCTCGCCTTGGCAATTACTTTGGAATCTCATTCACCGTGTAATACGCATGGCGATGGAGCAGTTCGTCGCCGTCGCGGGAACGCAGTGGGTTGAGATCGAATTCGTAGACGAAGCCTCTCGTCAATTGGTCAACAACAATCTTTGCCGACATGCCGTCTTCGGTCAGCGAAACGGATTTCACGGGAGGCTTTGTGGGTTCGATTTCCGGCCCGCCGTAGCCGCCGTGATATGGGTGAGTGAACGTGGAGAGGACATACGAGGCCGGCGAACCGCCCGTGGCCTGATCGACCGGTTTGGTGAACGTCACCTTGAAGCCATCCGGTTCGATCGTGATGCGATTGATCTCAAACGGCATTTTGCCGCTCCACTGAAGGCGTTCCAGAGCAAACGGCTTGATGCCTCGCACTGGCCAGCCGCGATTTGTGCCGCCAGCAATCAGGTTTCCGCCGGGGCTGAATTTGACGCTCAGAATGCCGGTCGAAAGACCTTCGCGAAACGGATAACAGGCCCCCTGCCACACGCCGTTGACTTGTTCGGTCGTCGCACGCATCAGAATCGAAAGGGTGTAATCTCCCAGAAATATCTGTCCTTCAAACGGCCCGAATTTTCCATTGGTCTGATTCACGCTGAACGCTGTTATCGAACGGCCCATCCGAATATAGGGAAAGACAACGGCGTACGGAACGAGTTGTTTCACGCGCTCCTTCTCGGTCACAATGCGAGTCCCCGATTTCGGCATCTCCGGAACGTCTCCCAGCTCCGGAGCGTTCTTGTACCATTCGAAGCTGGCCGGATGACCGTGAAAGCTTTTCTCCGAAACCGCCTTCAAACTGCACGAACAGTTCCACGGCCCCTGACTTTCCACATAGAACAGTGAGCCGTGTTCATCGAATCCGATGCCGCCGGGGCTGCGGAGTCCGGTGGCGAATGCCGTGGTCTTACCGTCTGGTGCAACCTTCATCACGAAGCCGCGAAACAAGGCCCACGAGTTGTACGATTCGGAAAGCCCGAGGCTGACAAACTGGTTGCCAGCCTTGTCGAAGTCAGAGCCGAATGCGTATTCATGATAATTCGCGTAGCCCCAGGCGTCGGAGATCGTTTCGAATCGATCAGCCTTTCCGTCGCTGTTTGTGTCGCTGATGCGCGTCAGCTCACAGCTCTGAGTGACGTAGAAGGCATCGTCTTTCCATGTGAGGCCGAAGATCTCATCAAGCCCCGATGCAAACAGATGATACGTCGGATTGGGTTTCGGATCGTCGATGCCATCGATCAGGTAGATCTCACCATGACGAGTCCCCACGGCCACTCGAGTGTCCGGCAGCACCGCGAACGCGCCGGCTTCGACCACGGTGTCCGGAGGCAGCGGGATGTTGACGATCGGATAATATTCTCGTTCGCGTTCTTCCGTGCCCCATCGATCGCCAACCTCCTCAGCGCAGGCACTGCGCAGGCCGAAGACTGCGATCAGGATCATCAGCCGGAACGCGTTAGCGTCTGGTTGCCGCGATGAACCGGACGCTGATGCGTTCCGGCTGATGAACTTTCGAAAACGTCTTTCTGCCGCTGGCTTATTATTCAAGGGGTTCATAGAGAATCTCCTGTGTGGATTTGCCTTGCGGAAGTTCCAGTTTCATTAACAGCTCGGACGACGCTGCATTGTCCGGCAGAGGCCGCTGTTTGATTTCAACGGCTGGAACGGTCAGACGCAGTCGGCCTGCCTTGAAGATGCGATTGGACTCGGCCGTGATCTCGCCGGCTAATGCTCGGAACCAGACTGATTGCGGCGTCGGAGAGTTGAACTGCAGCACGCGGATCAGCCGCTGCTGTTTGTCAGAACCGGCAGCCGTCGATCGATCTTCGATCTCAATCGTGCCGCTTCGATACATGAACGTGGGGATCGCGGATTCATCAAGGAAGTAGCCTCGAAAGTGATAGCCATGATTCTTTGGATACAACGGATCGGGGTTGACCCGTGCGTCTTTCGTCATCACCGGCATCAGCGGCCACGGCGAGTTTTCATCCTCCAATTGAGCCAACGAAACATCCTGAGCCAGCGTGATAGGTTCTCGAGCCGGATTGAAATCTCCCGAGCCCTGACCATTCCAGTTCACGCCGACAAAGTCGCCCTGCCAAAGAGCTGACAGCGTGCCGGTTTCTGCGTTGAAGGCGTAGCTGATCTTTTCCGGCAGGCCGACGGCGATGCCACGATACCCGGCGACGCGACTTCGTCCGCGATGGATCATCGCTTCGCCGCCAACTACCAGCTTCGTATTCACCCAGCGAATCCCGGACGGATCGGCCGCGGATGTTCCGAGCGAAAGATAGTACCAGATGGATTCGATCTGCAAGTCCGTGTTGCCGTCGAGAATGGTCTTGTGTGATGCGATGCCATTCGACCAGGCTGTCGGCATCAGTATCCTCGGACGGAATTCTCCCGGATTGCGCAGAAAGCTGTTGAACCATCCAGGCTGAAGTCGCTGGTACGACGTCATCAGGTCCATCCCTTTGTTGACCGGCGATGGTTTGCCGTTGAAGTTGTGACAGTTAATGCAATTCAAACCTTTGTCACCGAGCAATTCCTGACCGGCCTTGCGAAGCAGTTTTTCTCGTTCACGCTCACTCTCTGTGTCACTTTCCGGATTCGGAACCTTCATCTCTCGGCTTTCCAGAATATCCACGCGGGCAACGAGGTCCGGCAGGTGATGAAGATTGGAAGCACCATACTGCGGCATACGGACGGACATGTAAGGCCGCACGCTTTCACCATCGAAGAGCACCTTCTTCAGCCACGCCGGTTGCAGCTTGGCCCCGACGAGCGTCAACGGCGGCGGAATCCGACCATCGTCGCCCAGATTTTTTTCGCTCGTCAAATAGAAGGGGTCGTACTCTTCCGGGACTCCACCGTACTCGTCGCGCATGTGACAGGCAATGCAGTTGAATGTTGTCAGCGTCTTCGCAATCTGCACGGCGTCCGCCTCAGCCTGCGGCTCCTCCTTGATCGCCGCCGTGATGGCCTGAATCTGAACGTCCTGCAGATGAAACTGCGGATGCTTGCCGATTGTCTTTGACAGGCATCCGCGTGCCGGGTCGGCATTCTTCAGCGACGCAATCGGCGCTGCCGCCGGAATCCCTGCGACGGTATGACAAGCCGCGCAGTTGAGTTCCTGAAAGTACTTCTTGCCCGCCGCGACCAAAGGATCAAGCGGCCTGAGTGCTTCACGATTTCCAGCTTGTTCACCCAGCAAATAACCGGCGATCGCCTGCGATTCCGCCTGAGTCAACTTCATATCCGGCATCCGGCCGGAACTTCGCACCCGCAGCGGCTGATACAGGAATTCGCTCAACGACTTCAAGCTGTACTTCGGCGGCAGATGCAAGAGATTGACTCCCACCGGTCGCACACGGTCTTTTTCTTCCAGCCTCTTTTCTTCTTCGTCCTCTTCATCGACGATGACCTCGGGCTTCCTGAACAGGAATTCTTCGCCCAGCGTCTCCTTAGGACCATGGCACGCAACGCAGCCGACTGAATGAAACAACGCCTTGCCTTCAGCCACATTCGAATGATCCGTCGTTCCATGCTGATAGACGTGCTTCGACTGAGCCACGAGAAAGTGCGTCAGGGCTTCGGCAATTTTTTCCCGCTCCGAGTCCGATTGCGAGTTCAGCACATCGGGCATCGTCGTCCCCGGGTGTGCGGCGGACGGCGAAGCCAGAAATCGCTTCAGATAATCGGGCGAAATCCTGGAGCCTGCCTCCGACAAATCCGGTGCCGATTTCACCAGCACGGACTGCGGTTCAATGCCACCATGACATGCCGCACAGCGCAGTTCCGCGATCAACAGTTCGCCAGCCTGAGCCTGAGTGAGCGGATGTTTTCCGGAAAGCCCCGGCACGACCTGCCATGCACAGGCCCATTCGGCCATGAGAGCCAGGATCAATGTTCCACAGAATATAAAACGTATCAACTGAGCGATTGAAACTTGATTTCGTTCTTGATCCATTTGGTCCTGCGTCACTCGTGAGTCCGTGTCAACGTCTCCGAAATCATACCAACATTTACAAAAAAAAGCAGAAACGAAGACACCTGTGCGTTACCAGGAAAATGACACGCGAACCATGTCGAACATCGCATCATCCGGCGTGCCCAGTGCAGGATTGCAGAACGATGGAGGCAGAACGATAGGAGCAATCAGGATGAGATGCAGCCATTGACTTCATCGTTCTGCCCCCACTGTTCTGCCGATTGCAGCCGATCCAAATCTCAGGACACAACATTGTGTGTGGCCCCGTCCCGACCTGTACGCCCTGAAATCGACTGGGCAGCAGTCCGTTCTGGTAGTTACGGCTGAGGATGGGCTCCTTCTGCAGCGACTTTGTAAAGCACAGGTCACTCACCTGATCCAGTCGCCGAGGTAGGGAATACCCGCTTAAATGGACGGCTACGGGAAGAACCCCTGCCGAAGATTTTAAACCTTCTCAAAAAAACACGAAAGGGAGCTTGCAGTACCAAATTATATCGCTACTCTCCTAATCTCCTACTCTCCTACTCTCCTACTCTAAAAAGGAAAGAAGTTGTGAGCATAGTACATGCGACTGGTTTGCCCGAACAGGACGGTATTCCTTCGCAAAGCGTCGGGGTGATCGGAAGCACTGCGGTCAGACTCTTCGCGATATCGCTCTACATCGTCTTTGTCCTGAAGCTCACATCGGCTATTTCGGACCTCCTGTATTTCAAGAGTCTCGAGTCACCAATCTTGCTGGTCCCGCAACTGGCGTGTTTTGCGTTGTTCGGTGCGTGGCTGTTTTGGTGTCCGGACTCAAAGCCTGCCTTGACCCTCACAGCCTTGTTTTTCGTCGTCCTGGGCGGTGTTGCTGGCTACGATGCGATCAGCGGGCTCGCTGATTGTGGGTGCCTGCCGGGAATCACCTTGAAGCCATCAACAACGACTGCCCTCGACTTCATTGTTGCTTCTCTGCTTGTGTTGCGATGGTGGACGATACCGACGAATGCAGTTGATCAGGGACCATCAACGTCGGAGTTCGTGACAGCGTTAAAAGGAGCTATTGGGTTTTCAGTGGTTGCAGGCATCACAGGCCTCTTGTGGGTCGGACTGCTGGGCGGGCGATCCAATTTTACTCCCGCGTTGCAACTTCCATTCAAGCCCGTGCATGGAACGCCAGACACAGTTTCACTGGATCGAGTCCAAGCAATCATACCGTTACACAATCGAGGGACTTCGGAAATTCGAATCCTTGGAATTGCGAATGGATGCGGCGTTCAGTGCCGATCACAAATGCCTGTCGTGGTTCCTGCAGGAGGAACAGCAGACGTTGAGTTTATGCTCAGGTGGCCGACGAATTCCCGAAGCACCGTCGTCGGTGCGACGCTGTTTTCAACGGAATCCTCTGGGTTGCGTGCAGGAATGCGTTTCACCGTTCATCGTTGAACGGGTATCCTGTTGTTTGTGTTCTGTTTTGAAAGGAAATTGCAAATGAAAAATCGATTCTGGGCCGCTAACATCCTGCTGGCGGTAGTCGGCATTCTGGGAACGAATGCCGTATCGGCATTGGCCGTACCGCCATCGACAGAGGAAGTATCAAATTCCTTGTGTAGTGGCACCGCAGCAACGCAAGCCACATGCCCAGCTCAGTGGGTTGCAGTCGGAAACTGCGATCCCCCTGCCCCGAATTGTGGGACAGGTGTCGGCACGGCAACGGACTGCTCCTGCGACGAGACTAATCACGACGGGGTAGGGGCAGACTGCTATTGCAATGCCTCATGAGCAATCTGATTTGATAAATTAGGACTCGATGGGAAGGCACGTCACAGGACGTGCCTTCCAAATCTTAATGAGAAAGACCATCAAGTAGTTTTCACGTTTCTGGTCTGCCACGGCGTTTGTACCATGTTTCGCTGCAGCGGAGAAAAATCTATGACCGTGTTATTGAATTGTGTTGCGATCGGAGTCCTACTAGCTCTGATCCCCTTGGACGTTCGCGCAGATGATCCAATTGAGGCGATCCGTTACTTGCAGAATTCACGCAGCGATACCCTTTCCTGGAATTTGACTGGCTCTCGCACGACGTTGCGGGATCGCGACTCGAAAACAATTGCTTCAAGAATCCGATCTCAGCAATCGGGCGACCTGACGTTTTCGTCGTCAACCAGTGTCGAAATGGGAAAACAAAAAACGACGGTCTTGATTCATAATCCCAAATACTGCGGAACACTAGCGCGTATTGAAAACGGTTCGTGGTCGCTCACAGCCCTCTATTTGAGCTCGGACCCACGCTACAACACTCATCTGAGACGGACAAATCCGTTGTTTTTGGAATTTCAGATGCCTCCTTTCAGCCTGTTGTTGGATGAAATCACAACCGGTGTATCAACTGCAAATGGTACTGATCCGGAATGGGGGGACGCTTATGCGATCACGCCAGGACCACCGCACGATACGGGGGCTGTCCGGCCGCAATTCAAGGATATTGTAGTCAACGTTCGCCACATGGAAGGGCACACCGTTGTTTCGCGATTGACTACTCGTTTGGAGGTCAAAGATCGTGATCCGATCATCCAAACCCGACAGACCTTTGAGTTTGCGGACTGGAAAGTGTGTGGGAAGGATGTGCTTCCGCTATCAATTCGAAAGATTTCCGAGAATCTTGATCCCGAAAACATGTCGGCAGTCCTTTCCACAAGCATCACTGAGCGGAAGTTCGATTTATCGAAAATGAGTGAGCCAATGAACGAAGAAGAATGCTGGCTCACTTTTTACAATATTCCTGAGCCCGAAGGAACTCAACAAAACTCGCTGATGCGATGGGTACTCGTGGTTGCCGCCTGTGTTGGAATCGCGGTGTGCGTCAAAGTTCTGAAACCGAAGTAGACTTTCACCTTGTTACGCACACCGCAGAATTAAGGTCAAAGGAGAACGCCGATGAACACGATCATTCGTCAAAACTCGATCCGCACACAGACTAAACTCGACAAGCCGATGAAAGCCGGGTTTACCATCATAGAGTTACTGGTCGTCATCGGGGTAATCGGCTTGCTATTGGCACTCTTACTTCCCGCAGTGCAGAAATCCAGAGCGGCTGCGAAGCGAGTTGAGTGTCTAAACAAGCTCAGGCAAATCGGACTCGGCGTCCTGCAATTTGAATCCACTTATGGATCCTTTCCCGCTGGAAAAGTTGACGGCTCCCAAAAACCGCAGGAGAGCGAAATGAGCTGGCTCACTGCGATTCTTCCCTATTGCGATCAGTCGGCACTCTGGAACGAATCGCGCGACGCTTACGATGTCATTCCCTTACCGTATTTCAACCCTCCCCATTCTCCGCTGGCAAAGGCAGTGGTACTGTTCAGTTGCCCAATGGACAGTCGAACCGACAGGCCACAAAGCGCTTCAACGCTCAACGGAGCGTTCGTGGGACTTACGAGCTACCTCGGTGTCTGCGGGAAAAATCGTACTGACCGCGCGGGTGTGTTGTTTTTCGGAACAGCGATCCGGACTGCCGACATCGGCGACGGGCTCAGTAACACATTACTTGCAGGCGAACGACCCCCGAGCCCCGACTTCAATTTTGGGTGGTGGTACACTGGAGTCGGGCAGGATGGATCGGGAAATGTGGACCTCTTTCTTGGTGCTGCCGAGACGCTCGCCGTCCCCGTCGTGTCGCCGCTTCCGGACAATTGCCCGTCCGTCTCAAAACTTTCGCCTGGCGACTTGATCAACCTCTGTCATGCACTCCACTTTTGGAGCCTGCACGACGGCGGAGCACAATTCGTTCGATGCGATGGCAGCGCTGGACTGATTTCCTACGAGGCAGCGGATCTGCTGGAGCATTTGGCAACGCGAAACGGCGGTGAAGTGGACTGAGCGGGCAGCATCGCGACACAGAAAGCGATCTGTGACAAAGCGAGGCACGCCGTAAACGCCGATGATCCACGATTTAGTCGGCACGGGTCCGTCTGGCTGGTAGAACGGCGAGAGCCGATTCCGCAGTGAGTCGGTACTCTTACTGCTACCGAATCAAGTACCGTTTGGCATCGCTGACTGTCTTTGGATCAAGCTCTTCGAGCCGTTTTATATTAGCTTCGGCCTTGATCGCATCATCCGTCGGAGCGCGCGTGCCATCGGCACCTGGTTCGTGTTTTTCCTGACTGCAATAGTACAGATATCGAATGATGGCCCGACGGATCGCCGGGATTTCGTAGTTCTCGTCACTGTACATGGTCATCAGACGATCCTGAATTGACCAGTCTTTCCATCGTGCGAGGTCGGTGATGACCAGGTCAGCCATTTCTTTTCGTTCCAGCAATAAGTGCATGGAACGCTTCAGGCGATCCTTTGGCAAGCGATCTGGTTCGTACGTCCACATGAACCGCAGCGCCTGCATGACGGCATAGACTTCGCTGAACGGCAGCGTGATTTCTTTACCGTCCTTGTTAATCGCGGTCTTACTGAGGATCTTGACTTCTTCCAGCTTTTTGAGTCCGTCTTCACCGCAGATCATCATGTAGCCAGCCATGACGCCTTCGATACCAAGTCGAAAGTCGCCATCCAGTGTCACGATTTTCTTTTCCAGAATCGCCGCATCCTCAGGATGCCCGCAGATTCCCGCCAACATCCCGTAGAATCCCGTGCGAGTTACGGGGGTCTTTGCATCCTGCAGCCAGCCCAGGATTTTCTCCCGAGGCAGTTGATCCTTGAGCGGCACGATCACTTCATACGGAGCGGACGCAAATTCGGCAAACGCATCATTCGAAATCAGCAGATCCTGATGTTCAAAATAGTCCAGGAAATACAACAGGCGTTTCGTCTGAGCCTGAAGATCTTTCACAGCAGGCGGCATCTTCGACAGATAGACCCATGATGCTTCCGTCACTTCTGAAGGAACGTGCCAGTCTTCCAGTCGGTCATCCGGTCCCATCAGCGAGTACGTACTGGTGTCGCTGCCCGCGATGTACTGCGGCATGACGACAACCTGACCTTTCTGGAACCGATCTCCCTTGGAGAAAGCGACGTCCAGAATCTCAAACGTGGACGATCCGCCACGCAGACTTACCGGTTTTTCGCCCGCCAGCCATTTCCCGCGCAGCATGTGATCGCATTGACCGATCTGTTCGGACAGCATCAGTGCGGGGGCGTCGCAGAACGGACAGGCACACCCAGCGTCAGCCGTATTCATTGAACCAGGGGTCGCGACAATGGTCGCAATCAGAACCGTCAAAAACGCAGCGATTTTCATAGCCAAAGCCCTGAATTCAGAGTTCCAAAGTATCTCAAGATCCTGTGCCATTTTACCCAGTCAAGGTCCGTTTGGCTGCTGAAACATCGACCGAACTCCGTCTTCTCAGTCTTTTTGCCGGAGTTCAGGCTGTGGCCGGTTTCCGCCGGTACGCAGGAAAGACATTCATGTCGGGGCGCATGGCGATACGGTATCCTTGAAGCTAAAATCGACGACAGGCGTCAGCGACGTGTTGGGGACCCTGTCGCCTGCGGCTTGCCGTTAAACGAGCCATCGGCGACCGCGTGCGTCTTAATCTTATACTGCAAACGATTGAGGATGGCACATTCGTTTAACCGCGTGGGCAACGCCCCGCGCTTTGTAATTCAAATCTCAAATTTCAAATCTCAAATAGAACAATCGCGGCCCGCTGGGCACGCGGTTAAACGAGCCTGTGCCAACCGCGTGCGGTATAATCGATTCACAATCCTCGTTGCCTGCCACGGCCCTGACTCAAACACGAGCAATCCAGCTACCGGAATTTCATCGTTCATGCCGACCAACAATCGTTATCAAATGCCCGACTTGTCGGTGCAGCTCACTGATGAACTCATTATGCAGCATATCGAACGCGGCAGCCGCGTGATTGACCTTGGCTGCGGCGATGGACGGCTCATGCAACGATTGCAGGATGAGTTGGGCTGCACGGCCATGGGCGTCGAAGTCGAACATGCCAACATCGTGTCGGTGATCGAACGCGGTTTGCCGGCGATTGAAGCGGATCTCAACGAAGGGCTGGTCGATGTTCCGAATGACAGCTTTGACTACGCGGTACTCAGCCAGACACTGCAGCAGGTTCGTCATCCTAAGAAGCTTCTGCTGGAAATGCTGCGTGTCGCGCATCGAGCGCTGATCGTTGTGCCGAATTTCGGACATTGGCGCGTGCGACTGGAAGTGCTGCGGCGCGGCAGAACTCCGATCACGCACGCACTGCCATACGAATGGTACGAAACGCCGAATGTCCACTTTATGTCGATGAAGGATTTTCGCGATCTGATGGATGGAATCGGCCTGCGGATTGTGAAAGAGAGCCCCATTATTCGTGGACGCGCCGTGGACCAGCTCATGGGAGCCAATTTGCGGGCGGACAGTGCGTTCTACCTCTTAGAGCGCGATCCAGAAAAGTCCGTGCCATATTGATGTGATTGGCATCAAGGCGAGCGGGGGACGTGAGTCCCCTGATTACTTGTTCCGAGGCTCCTGCCTCGGAACACGCTGTCAGGAGGCTCCTGCCTCCGGTTTTGACAGTGGAGGCTGGAGCCTCTGGTGCAGTGCGTTCCGGGGCTGGAGCCCCGGAACGAGGCGTAACGGAGGTATGCGTCAATCCAACCGGGCACACAGGAATCGGCAAAAACTGCCGGTCATTGGCCCTGACAGCAATATTCGGAGGATTTTGCAGCATTCAGCGGCGAAAACATTCCGGATTCAGGTGTGTCAAGAGCAGCTCATCTTGACCCTTAGGCTGCACCGGCGATACCGTTCCCCTGATATTGCCGGAGATTTCGCGCGCCATGGACGGTCTGCGACTTCGGAAAGGAACGCCTTCATCAGGCGGGCTGACTGCATGGATGTTCGTTGGGCTACATTTCTGATTCTGCTTGCCGCAAGCTGCCGCGTTGTCGTTGCGCAAAGCGTTGCGGCACCGGATGAGCCTGCAGGTGAAACGCGAGCCGCGTCTCAACTGCTTGTACTCGTGGACGGACAGATCGTTTCCGGGCACGTCACGCCTCGGCCGGATGGATATGACATTCAAGTGGCCGCCGGTCGGATGTTTATTAATTCCGATCGCGTGCGATTCTCCGTCGCAAGCCTGCCCGATGCCTACGACCGCATGCGCGACTCGATTCCGGAATTCACTCCGACCAATCATCTGGAACTCGCACGTTGGTGTCTTGGCAACAAACTCTACACTCAAGCCCGCCGTGAAGTCCTTGACGCATTGCATCTGGACCCCAATCGCGACGACGCGAAACGCATGCTTCGGGCGCTGGAACACGTCGGTGAGCGGTCGAACGCTGCAATCACCGGCACGGGACTGACGGAGTATCCTTCGCATGGAGAAATCCAGCGTCCAACGATTGAAACGCGATCACTGGCCGGACTCAATCGATCGGTCGCGCACTCGTTTGTACGGGACGTTCAGCCACTGCTGGCGAATAAATGCGCAACGTCGGGCTGTCATGGTATCGGCGGAAAGTCGCAGTTTCAGCTCGCCTCGACGCATCGCGGTTCAACGCCGGCGATTGCCGAACGCAACCTCGCAGCCGTGTTGAAACAGATTGACTTCTCAAGTCCACCCGCGAGTTCGCTTTTGAAAACCGGCGAACAAGCGCACGGCAATATGGTCTCCAGTGCTTTTCAGGGACGAACGGGAGCAACCCAGCTCAGTGTACTCCAGAACTGGGTCCGGCAGGCCGCGCGCGATGTCGCGCCGAATGCGATGGCTGAAGCAGCGGAGCAGGGCGGGGCGGGATCTGAATTGGTTCAATCCGGCATCCGTCAGGTTGCCGTAAAGAATGAAGTACGAGGCAAAGTGGAATTGTTGCGAATGTCGGAAGGCGCACCCGGAAATCCTCACGCGCGGCAACTGACAACAGACGACACCGACGGAGAATTTCTTCAGGATGCAAAGTACGCCAATCGCCGGGATGCGTTTTCACCTGATGAATTTAACCGCCGCTATCACGGCACCGCGGCAGAAAACTCCGCAGCGTTATCGGAACAGACTCAGTCGGCAGACAACGAAAACATTGCTGCTCAGGTTCCCTGAGCAGATTTGAAGCAACGCTTGGGAAAAGGGGTCAGAATATGGCCAGTAGATTCATCATACTTTCCGTCACGGCATCGCTGCTCTTTGGAGCAGGCTGTTCGAAGAATCGCGGCTGGCTGTCGCGCAACGATTATTCGGAAATGCAGGATCCTTTCATGGAACCTGACAGTGCCGTTGCGAAATCGACTGATCGAGAATCCAAGGCCACCGGACGCGCCAGTCTGGACGATTCGGATCCTGAAGTCGCCAACTCCGAAGGCCGCGCTCGCGTGCCGGGGACCAGAATGACCTTGCCAGGCATGACAGGACCGAAACCGATTCGGCAGGCAGGCTCGTCGAATGGCACGACAGAAAACGGACGACGTGCGACTTCCGCGACGTATCCCGAAGAGTTCGCTGACGGCGCGCCGGCAGCTGATGGAACAGGAATCGCAGAATCGGACGCCGTAAAGTCGTACTCCGGTCCGGCTCTTTCGGACTTTCTGCAGAAGAAAAACGCCGCTGCCCGCGAAGCTGCAATGGCGGCTGAACAGCTTCAGTCGCAGACAGCATCAGTTGCCAACGCTGCCGCACAGAACGCTTTTGACCCCGCCGCAACTCGCGCAACTGCCCCGACACTCAGCCCGGAAGTCGAAAGTTTCAGCAACTTCCTGACCGACACATCCAGCAATGTGGCAAAGACAACTCAGGCGGCGAATCAGCAGGTTCAGGAAACCGCCAGCGACGCCCATGACTTTGTGTCGTGGGCTGAGCAGGAAAAGGCAGCCAACCTCAATCGGGCAAACGCCGCTCGATCAAGAGTCTCGGCAGTTCCTGCGCAGGCGAAGGAACAGGCAGGAACTGTTTTCCAGCAGGCACGCCAGGCAAGTCAGGAGATGGCCGATTCAATGCGGGCACCTGAATTCGATGATGCCGACGACGATGCAGCCGTGCCTTTATTCAATCGACGCGGTTCGCCATCTGTCGCTCCGACGTTATCAAAAGCCAAAGCACCGACAGCCAACGATTTCACCACCGAAGAGAATCCATTCGCCGATTCGTTTGAAGAATTTCAATCCAGCAGTTCGACGGCGACTAAAGGCATATCACAAAAGCCCCCAGCGTCATCCGCCACCGCCCGCTCAACGACTGCCCCGCGTTCGCTGGACGACAATTTCCGCATGGATACCGGTTGGAAACCAGCCCATGTGACGAGACCTTAGTACTACGCTTTGAAAATCTTCTCGCGCCCTATGGCCACGTTCTTCGTCGCATTACGCGTGTCGAGTACCATGCGAGAATGCTTCACAATGTGTGCATAATCGAACGCCGTGTGATCCGTCGAAATCAGCGCACAGTCCTGCGATGCCAGAAACTCTGCGGTGAGTTCGGTGCTGCTCATCGCCGGAAGTTGATAATGCCTCATCTTGGGCAGTTGTGGCACATGCGGATCGCTGTACGACAGAATCG
>JAYTAK010000054.1:0-11759 GCA_043737515.1 Candidatus Kuenenia sp.
TGTGCCTCGCGAGCCCCAGCCCCGATTTGTGCCGCCCACAAACAGGGTTCCGTCGTCGGTCATCCTCAGTGCGAGTGTTCCGGAACTGACGCCCTGACGAAATGGAAAGCAGGCTCCCTGATAGTGGCCATTAATTTTCTCGACGAAACATCGCATCACCGTACTTTGCGTCACGT
This sequence comes from Candidatus Kuenenia sp., assembly GCA_043737515.1. GTDB lineage: Bacteria > Planctomycetota > Planctomycetia > Planctomycetales > Planctomycetaceae > SXXK01. Next base: position 177 of record JAYTAK010000054.1, read on the forward strand.
CACCCACGAACATCTGATTCTCAAATGGACCAAATTTTCCCTGGCTGACGTCGCATGCAATTCCGCTTGCGCTTTGCCCCATCTTCTGATAGGGGAAAAGGATCACCGGCGGTTCGTACTCTGGAATCTTGTCCGCTTCGGTGACAATGCGACTGCCGCTCAGTGGTTCGCGAGGCGCGGACATTGCTCCGCCTTCGGTCCGTGAGAACCAGCGATTGCCACCGGGATGCCCCTGAAATGATTCAGGCCGCAGCCACTTCAGGCTGCTGGTGCCGTTCCACGGACCCTGATTGTCGGTATAGAAAACGTCGCCTTCGGCATTGAAGCCGATACCACCCGGTGACCGAATCCCGCTGCATGTGGGAATCATTTTTCCGGACGCATCGATCCGCAACGCCCAGCCGCGCCACGGACAATCGCTTCCGAACGATCCTGTCAGACACAACGTCACCCACATGTTCCCGTCTTTATCGAACGGCGAGCCAAACGCATACTCGTGATAGTCGCCGTTGATGCTCCAACTGTCGTTGAAAGTCTCAAAATCATCGGCTTTGCCATCGTTGTCGGTATCTCGCAACCGTGTCACTTCACAGCGCTGCGTGGCGTAAAGCCAGCCGTCTTTGTAACTCAGGCCGAGGATTTCGTGCATGCCCTGAGCATACAGTTCGAACGTCGCCGCAGCCGGATCATCTCGCCAGGCATTCGATACGCGATAGATGTCTCCGCGGCGTGTGGCAACCGCCAGTGTGCCGTCAGGCAACGGCTCGATCGCTCCCGCTTCCAGCACGATCCCTTTCGGAATTTGAAATTTCGTGAGCGGATAGAAATCGTCTTCCGTTGGCGCTGCGGCCTCCTGCGCATGGAGACAGTTGGACGACGTCAGCAGCAGGAGACTGGCGATAGCTAACATGATTCGCATGATCTGGACTTTCATAAACTTTATCGCGATGCCAGAGACTTGTAGGGTGTGTGCAGCGAAGCGAAACACACCACGTTGACTCCTGCGGTGCGTTTCGCTCCGCTGCACGCACCCTACTTAGAGCCTCATCACCAGACGATCGAATAACGAATGATCTCGCTGCCGTCGGCGCTGAGCTGCACCGGCACCAGCAATTCCTGAATGCTGTTGATCGTACGAATCACCGGTTCGCACTCGTCGAACTTCAGATGTATGCCGTTTGTCACAAACGTGCCATCGACAGGTTCGATTTTCGGACCAGCAGCGATTCGCAAATACACATTTTCCATGCGTCCAGATGATCCAACGATCACGGTCCTTTGAAGTCCGTTGTCGGGACTTGCCATAAATGGCTGCAGCGAATCCGTCACAAGGACGTCATTCCACTGATACCTGAACGCAGGCAAGCCACCAGCATCCAGTGTGTAACCCTTGAAATGAAATCCATTTTCACGAGGCGACTTGTCCGGCCACGGTTCATCAAGCGACACCAGCGTGGCGATCGGTGGACCCGCAGGCAATGTCATCACATGGTCTCCCAGCGGAGTCTGATTACCAGGTCCGCGATCCACCCAGTGCTTTGACGCATCAATGAACCCGCCGTGCCAGATCAGACGCGGAGTCATGTGTTCGGCATCCCAGGCAAAATGAGCTTTCTCCCGAAACCCGACCGCGATCCCGCGCGGCGACAGTCCTTCAATGAAATTGCGATAGATGATCGGTCTGTCGGCGGGAAGCAGTTCGATGGCCTCCCGCATCAGCCCGGACGGAAGCTTTGCCCGATTGCCATCCAGCAGATACTGCCAGATCGCTTCAATCTGCACGCCTGCATCGCCCCCCAGAATGTCGGGCACCACGGACCGACCCTTTGGCCACGCGGCCGGCATGCGGGTTCCCGAACGGTACTGCTGCGGATCGAGCATATAACGGTGGAACCAGTCGCGTCTCAGCCGCCGCGTCATGGTCGTCATGTCGAGCGACTGAATTCCGGTAGCGGCATACTTTTCGAAGGTGTGACATTTGATACACGACAATGCCTGGTCGCCAACCATCAATCGTGCATCGGCTTTCACTCGATGATCGGCTTCCGGCAGCAGGACCGGTGCGACAGATTCCTGCAGGTCACTGGCGATCAGTCGCGGTACCAGCGCATCGGCTGCGGCGTTGCCAAACTTCGGCATTCGGGTCTTCATGTAGGGCCGATCTTTGGCACCTTCATTGAGGATCGTTTTGAGCCATGCTTCGTTGAGCTTATCTCCGGCACCATCCAGAGCGGGCGGCACGCGGCCTTCATCACCCATTTCCGGAATGCTGCCGACAAAAACATGTGTCATCGGTTCGGACACACCGCCAATACTGCCACGGGCATGGCAGGCGTAGCAGTTCATCGTGAGCATGATTTGATTGATCTCGCGCTTGGCAGATGCGACGTTTGTCGTAGTGTTCGGACCGCGCGATGCCAGGATCGCCGCCGTGATGTCGTCGCGCTGAAGAGGGCTTATGGCAAAGTTCGGGACGTTGGCCGCAGGTTGTTCTGCCAGACAACCGCCGCCTGTTTTCAGATCGACGAACTGCGGTGCTTTGCCGGTCCATGCAATCCGCTGTTCGCCATCGCCAAACTGATGGCAGGCAGCACAACCCAGCGAGGCAAACGCCTGACGGCCTTTTTCGATCAATTCGGGTGACGTAACGGCAACAACTTCCGCCGCGGTCGCGGCTTCCTGTGTGAGCGTGACGAACCCGGCCATTGGCTGACGAGGCATATTCGGGCCTTCGATTTCAACAGCCAGCTCTTCCTGTCCCCCTGCTTCGAAGTAGTCGACCATAATCTCGTGAGGCCCAGCCTTGAGAGTCGCCACACCGTCCCGAAATCCCGCCGGATGCACTCCATCGTTATCCACGACCACCGTGCCGTCGATCAGCAGCTTTGCACCGTCGTCAGAGCTTAAGAAAAATCGAAAGTCTCCGTCCGTCGGAATCTGCACGAAGCCGGTGAACCGAAGCCCGAAGGCTTCCGTTTTGGGTGACGCACTGACCGAAAAATCCGTCGTCTCACCCGAGTCCGTCGGAGTCAGTTGTGAAAAATCCGGCACCTTTCCCCAGTCGCCTTCATAATGGTCAAAATGGATGTTGGCCTTCACCTTGACGTTCTTCAGCAGATAGCTGGCAATGTCTCTTGCTTCTTCCGGTTTCAGATTCAGCGCGGGCATTCTTCCGGACGGACGCACGGCATGTGGATCCTGCAGGAAAGTGATCAGGCTGGACAGAGTGTACTTGTCGTCCAGCTTCCCCAGCGGCATCGCGAAGTCGGGCGTGGCATAGCTGGCCTCGGACGCCGCTTTCTTCGCAGGCGCGTCTTCTTCTTCGTCTTCTTGTTCCGGAGGCGGGGCGAGACCCTTGCGAATCGCTTCGATTGCGGCCACATCGCGCTGGTCGCCATGGCACGCAGCACAGCCGACCGAATGAAAGAGTGCCTCTCCACGTCGCACGGCTCCGACGCTGACACCCGCCGGACGCCATGACGTCCCCTGCGTCAGAAAAGCCGCGATGGCTTCTGCTGTCACAGGATCAGACTTTACACTCGCAATGCCAGGCATCGCGGTTCCCGGCTTGAGAGCCTGCGGATCGTGGATGAATTTCTGCAGATACTCCGCGTTCGTGCGTTCCCCGACCTTCGTCAAAATCGGTGCCTGTCGAGGCGGCAGTACTTCACCAGCGAACGTGCCGTGACACGACTGACAATTGAGTTCCGAAATCAGGAGTCGTCCGGCGTCCACTGAATTCAAATGGTCAGCTCGAAATCGCTGATACGCAGGTACGACAACACCATCGGCAGCAAATGACGGTGCGCCAAGAGCGGCCCACAGCAGTAACAACCTGATCGAAGCAGAATGGTTCATGGAGAATGATCGCAAGTAGATGGAGGCAGGAATGTTCAACATCAAATCGCTAACCAGCAGATGTGTTTGAGAAAATCGAGGTTTCCGTGGCGGGTTTTTTTGGGGGGCCGCAAGGACAGAAAGAAGGCGAAAGAGACTTCCTGACCGTACCTCATTCTATGAGTCGTGATTTTCCAAACGGTCGTTGGTTTTGAATAGGCTTTCAAAATCTGTCTTCAGGCCCAACGGGCTGGTCCTATGTCAGCCTGGGGCAACGCCCCAGGTTTCGTGTAAAACATTTTCGCAAAGCCCCAACGGGGCGATCCTAACCTGATTTTCGTATTAGTGCCGCCCCTTTGGGGCTCAATGACTCACTTGTGTTTCCTTCCTGGGGCGATGCCCCAGGCTGACATAGCGCCGGCCCGTTGGGCCTGAATGCACCGTGTAAACTCGTTTCTCTTAATTGCACATAGAATCCGGTAGAGTCAGGAATCTTCCGAGTGAGCGAGGTATTTCTTTCGTTTCTCTCGGCAACTACTCTGTCGCCGCCAGCGGCAGACTCAACCTTCGCACAACCACTGACGACGCGGCCATGGCAAAGGCCGCTGTCATGAACGTGGCCGTGCCATAGATGACTCGCCGCTTTTCGCAGGCGTGCGGCGAATCTTCACGATGCGGGCAGATGCACTGAAATCCTTTGTCGAGATCCCATTCCGGAATTTCCGGTGCGCGGACTTCTTCTTCGGAAAAGACGACTGGCAGACCCATATTGCCTTCTTTCCCGTACCCCCGTCGCACCAGTTCCTTGCGCAGCACGCGGGCGAGCGGATCGACTTTCGTGCGACTCAGATCATCCACACGAATCTGAGTCGGATCAAGTCTCGCGCCCGCGCCGGTGATGCTGATGACAGGGATGCCCTGCGTCAGACACGTTTCCAGTAGCAACACCTTTGACGTGACGTTGTCGATCGCATCCACGACAAAATCCGGACGCGGTGTCAGCAATGCGGCGGAAGTGGATGCGTCATAAAATGACTGCACGGGGTCCACCCAGGCTTCCGGATGAATGGCTCGCACACGTTCAGCCAGCAGTGCCGCTTTCGACTGTCCCACAGTTCCCGGGAATGCCTGCAACTGACGGTTCACATTGGTCAGGCAGACGTCGTCGAAATCGACGAGCGTCAGTCGTCCCACGGCCGATCGTGCCAGCGCTTCAGCGACGTAACTGCCCACACCGCCCAATCCAAAGATCGTCACATGTGACTGCAGTAATCGCAGGACTCCCGCATTCCCCATCAGCCGCACAAAACGATCCCAGCGACGATGAATCCGATCCGGAGCCGACGGCAGATCCTCACGATTCGGCCGCGCGGCCAGAACCGGTGCCGATTCCCATGCGCGAATCCGCGTCTGCTTCGGCAACGCCGCATCCAGCTCCGGCATCGCGGTGCCCTCGGTTTCGGTGCAACAGTGATTGTCAGATGAAGGCGAATGCAGGAGAGTCTCTCCGGTTCCGGATTGAAAAAAGAATGACATGCTCGTCGCAGTGTGGCGGACGCAGCGATTCAGAGCAAGTCGCCCAAAAATGTAGCTTGGACATTCTTGTCCGAGACTGCCGTCGAATATCATTCGTCAATCAGCCTGTGTTGTGCGGCCATGTTCGCTCCCCCTTATGACGGACATGAATGTCCATCCTACGTTAAGCTCAGGACATGAATGTCCATCCTGCAGGTATCGCAGGTCACTACGCTTTCATTTGTCCGACCGCTAAACTCTGACCGATTCCACCTTTCCCTCCCCTGCCCTTGGACGCCTCCCCCATGAAACGGTTGCATTTTCCACGTCTCAGCGTTGGTCTGTTACTCTGTGCTGCATGTTCGGACTTCTGCCTGCCGCCGGTATTCGCCGACGATGCCACCAGCATCACTCTGCCAGCCACCGACGACGGACTGCCGGGTGCCGGGCCGATCCGACGCTACGACTGGTTCAAGAGTCTGTGGGCCGAACGGCGTTCCGCATGGGCGAAGCAGGTCGAACAGGATCAGAAGGCCGTCGTGTTTCTGGGCGACTCGATCACGCAAGGCTGGGGTGATGACCTGCATGGCGCGTTTTCTGGCTTGAAGGTTGCAAATCGAGGCATCAGCGGCGACACAACGCGCGGGATGCTCATTCGGCTGAAGGGAGACGTGCTGGACCTCAATCCGTCAGGCGTCGTGATGCTCATGGGGACAAACGACCTGGAAGAAAAGGCCGAGCCACAAGTCATCGCCGACAATGTCAAGCTCATCATCGCGGCACTGAAGAAGCACAATCCCGAAATGCCGATCGTCCTGTGTCAGGTATTTCCAAGTTCTGAATCAAAGAGCCGCCCCGCCGACAAGATCAGGGAGATCAACAAACTTTATGCCAAGGCTGTGCAGGGCGATCCGCAGATCACGATCCTGGACACATGGACTCTGTTTGCCAACGAAAAAGGTGATGCCAAAGCCGAAGAGATGCCCGACCTGCTGCATCCCAACGACGTCGGGTACGCCAAATGGGCCGGCGCGCTGCGGCCCGTGCTCGCCACTCTGGGATTTGTCGAAACGGAAGCTGATGACTTTGCGCTGGAGCCTGGTTTCGAAAGTCTGTTCAATGGCAAAGACCTCACCGGCTGGGGCTATCGTGTGACTCCGGAAAAATCGCGGGCCGGGGCCCTGAAGTGGATGGCGAGTGATCCGGGCGTTTCATGGCCGTTTGTTGACGAACCTGTCAGCTTCGACGACAAGGCCGTCACGCCCGAAGGTCGCTATCTGGCAAAGAACGGTCGACTTGTCGTGACGACGCCACCAGAAGGCCGCAAGATTCAGCAACTGTATACGACGCGCGAGTTCAGCGGAGATTTCATACTCATACTGGAATTCCGTGCGACACCAAACGCCGACAGCGGCGTCTTCATTCGCGAGCCTCAACTGCAGTGCCGCGACTTTCCGCTCGCCGGACCGTACAAGGAGCTGAAGCACTTTAAGTCCGGTGACTGGAACGAACTGGTTGTTGAAGTGAAAGACGGTGTCGCTCACTGCACCTGCAACGGCGAAGTGATTGAAGAGGCAATGAAGGTCCCCGCCACCGGCCCGATCGGCCTGGAAGGCGACCGAGGCCAGATGGAATACCGCCGCATCAGAATCCGGTAGGTTGGACATTCTTAATCCTACTCATAATCATAATCTTAATCGATTTGCAGCCCCGGTTGCTTTGCGACTGCAGATGACCCACGTTGCACGGAGAGATTAAGATTAAGAGTAGGATTAAGATTAACGACTAACCCATTAATTCCGGAATCGGTTTGCCGTGATCCACGATCGGCGTCGGGCGACCGTTGAAGTCTTTGATCAACGTATGCGCCGCATCGATACCAAGGTGATGGTAGATCGTAGCGAGGAAGTCACCGGCCGAACAAATGCGTTCGATGGAATCTTCGCCGCGTTTATCGGTGGCACCGATGACACGACCAGTTTCAATTCCGCCACCCGCCCAGATGTTTGAAAATGCCCGAGGCCAGTGATCTCGCCCCGGCTGCATCGTTCCTGCCGGCGCGCTGGCATCGCCGACGCCGGTGCTGGGGGAATGTTCGATCTTTGGCGTGCGGCCGAATTCGCCCGTGACGACGACGAGAACTCGCTTATCGAGACCGCGTTCATAAATATCTTCAATCAGTGCCGAAACGGCCTGATCATACGCCTTAGCGCGGAATCGCAGAGCATCGAAGACGTGGTGATTGACGGCATGGTCGTCCCAGTTGTTGACGCGACCACACAGCGGGCCGTTCAGGCTGGTTGTCAGAACTTCGACTCCCGCTTCGATCAATCGCCGCGACATCAGCAACTGCTGACCCCACGAATTGCGACCGTAGCGGTCTCGCGTGCGGTCATCTTCTTTTGTCAGGTCAAACGCATCGCGCGTCTGAGGATTCGTGAGCAGCGTCATGGCCTGCTCTTCGAACTGGTCGAGTGCGCCGAGTTCACCCTGCCGATCGAAGGCGCGTTCGAGAGTGTCCAGATTCTGTCGCAGCGAGGAGCGTCGGTCGATCCGCTGGATTTCGCTCTGATCTGACAGCCCGATGTTCGGCACGGAAAATGTCGGCAGGTTTGGATCGCCATTTACGGTGAACGGCGAATAGGCGTCTCCCAGATACGCCGGCCCGTTGTATTCCAACGGCGGTTTAATGCCCACATACAGCGGCAACGGATTTGTCCGGGGACCACTCTGCGAGCGCAGATAATTCGTGACGGTCATCCAGTCAGGGAATTTTGGCTTTGGCTTGTCACGCGTATCCGGATCTCCGGAGAGCATCTGCATGGAACCGGCCGGATGTCCGCCCGCAGTCTGACGCATTGAACGCAGCACTGTGAACTTGTCAGCGATCGCCGCCTGCATCGGAAGCAGTTCCGTGAACTGCAAACCGGGAACCTTCGTGTCAATCGTTGAGAACGGACCGCGATATTCGCTGCCGGAGTCAGGCTTTGGATCATACGTATCAATGTGCGAACATCCACCCGGCTTCCAGACCATGATGACGGCCGTCTTTTCGCTGGCCGGTTTTCCAGTCGCTTCGTTCGCCTGAGCATTCGCCGCCTGCAGCCGCAGCAGTCCGGGCAGACTCATACTGGCAAAGCCAGCCAGTCCCATGCGGATGAAACCTCGACGCCCGGCCGAGCCAAACGCATACGGTCCGGGACATCGGACGACAGATGATGCATAAAATGGATCGCTCATGGTGACACCGGTTGAGTTTTCGCAGGATGATTTAGTGGAAAATTGTGATCGGCTGAATCTCGTGTCGCAAGTTCACCATAGCGGAGACCACCATGCGACCGCAATAGCTCAATAAGTTCATTGTGCTGCGAGGTCGTCGCCCAGTCCAGGTATGTCGTACATACGTTTTCTTCCAATGCATTGACCTCAGCGCCATGCTGAAGTAGAAGCTCGGCAGCTCGTAACTGATTCCATGCACAAGCAAAACCAAGCGGTCTCTCGTTGTGATCGTTTTTTGAGTTGGAATCGGCTCCATATTGCAGCAATATTGTCATGATTTCGACATCGCCTTCCGATGCGACATGCATCAACGGAGTATTGTCCCCCGCTCCCATGCGGGAGTCAGGATCAACTCCAGCGTCGAGTAACCACGGAACCATTCGGCAGTTATGCCAGATTGCCGTGAAGAGCATACAGGCTTCTTCTGAATGTAAAAGGTATTCAAATCTGCGGAGGAGAACCTTGAGTCGTTTACGCCTGTCCCGCACGATGTAGAAACATGCCTTGTCAAAGATGCGTTGTCCCATTCTCGTACAATCTGCAACCTCAAATTGCCCTTTAAGTGAATTATAGCCACGACGCAGTCCTTCCAATGTCGGCTTGACCAAAGTAACTATTTTACTTGTATTGCAATGGGTTCGGACAACACAATATCTGCCGTATCTTTCGGTGCTGCCAGATCAGTTGCCGCTTTGAGTTTGGCTGCAGCGGCAGCGACCGCAGCATCGGCTATTTGTTTCTTTGCTGTCGCGTCAGCCACGGCAGCATCGGCGGCGGCTTTGGTTTCGGAAGCTGCGGCTGCCGCTTCAGCCGTCAATCGCTCAACTTCTGCAGTGGCCACTGCCGCTTCTTCTGTCGCTTTTTTCTGAGCCACTTCGGCAACGGCAACAGTCTCTGGATTGTATCGGTATTTCACGACCGCACTGCCATAGAATGCAATCAGATAATCGCCGGGCGGAGTTTTCAATGCCGCCAGTTCCAGCACGACTTCCGATTGATCGGCGTCCAGTGACACATCAAAACGCGGCACTTGTTCGAACCCTGCTCCGAAAGTTCGCAGTTGCAAAGTCGATCCGGAAAACTCACTGCGACGAGTATGCACGAGGGGAATCGTCAGCTTTTCACCAGCCGTAACCTCCCATACTTTCTTCTCATTCGCCGCGATCGTAATGGGAGCGAACTCAGATATCGTGACCGAAACCGGCAACCCCGTGACCAGGCGAGGACTTGGAATCTCACCCCAGGAATCGACAATCGGCCATGCCATCGCTGCCATGTACACCGGTCGGGTCGTGGTGGCTTCGCCGAGAATTGCTCGGCCGTAGAACGACACATTCGCCAACGCGCGCGGTGCGTTCTGATCGGCGGTGATGAGCATGATGCCGCGAGTCTGGCCAGCCGGGATTTTCAGTCCCTGAGCCGTCACGCCCTCGGGCAATCCCTCCATCACCAGTTCAATGGCACCATCGAAGCCATCTCGCCGCACAGCCACAACTTCCAGAGCCGTTGTCGCACCCGCACGCAGTGCGAGCGGTTTGGAAAGTGCGTTGCGGTCTCCGTTGCGGAGCTCCATATGCAGACCCCACGCCGCGACCGCGAAATCGGGTTCCGCCTTCCGAATCACCAGACGATAGACGTTGCGAGCGTCGTTGCGAGTCCCGCCAAACAGATCCGTCAGCTGCAGTCGATGCACGCCGTCTTCTTTGATCTCCAGCTTCCCGATGATATCGGCAGAACCACCATCGTAAGGAGGTCCGTCATAGGCATAGCCATTGCTGGATGGTTTCATCGGACTGGCGATGTCAGTGAATTCCACCACATCGGTCAGTTTTTCATCGGCCCCTTCGCCGCTCACATGCTGCACAAGCACAGACGGATCGGTCGGACGTCCCAATCGCTCAGACGCCACTTCCACCCACCACACATCTCCTTTTGTCGCGGCAAATTCAAATCGGTCAACATCAGCCGCCGGAAAGAAATTTCCCGCAATGTCGCAAGGCAGCGAAATCTTCTGAGCCAGAGCCTGCTCGTTGTTCGGCTCTGTTTCAGATGATGCAGCGCTGACCGCGAGTCCTGCCGGTGGCCATGAAAATGAGTTGACAGTCTTTGTCGATGCAAACACCGGAATCGCCGCTTCCGCAGCCAGTTCCTGCAACGCCAGACGGTAGTAATACGCGGGACCGCCCTTGAAAGTCAGCTCATGCACCTTGATCACATGCCGACCGTCTTCAGTGGCAGTAAAATCCAGCGTGCCACCGCGCCGTTCGACAACCAGATCACGACCGGCCGAGTCGCCGATAATCAGCACCGCGTCGAGTTTCGAATCAATGCCGCGCGACGCACAGTGGACGATATACCGATGCCCCTTGACGGCATCGAACCAGTAATGATCGACGGCTTTGGTTGTCATCACTGCGTTGCAGATGGCGTTGACTTTCAACTCCATCGCCGCAGCCAGCGTCGTGTTCGGTGCGGTCTGCGTCACTTCCGGCAAAGTATCGACGCAAAAAACACGCGCGGACGAAATGCCCAGACGCGTCATCAATCGAGCTTCGTGAATTCCCGTCGGGCAATCCACCGCAATTGTCACAAGGTACTTGTTTGCTTCCGGCTGACCGTTCGCATCGAGCTTCGGTGTGGCGGTCAGTCCTGGGTGCGTAAACATCAGCTCGCTGACGTCTTCGATGTTTTCGCCCGAGATTGTGACTTCAACCTGCGTGCCCATAGTTCCGCCCATCGGCATGGTGGTCAGCAGTCGCGGCAGTGGCAGGCAGACGGACTGCGCATGGACGGTGGTGGTGGTGCATATAACGATCGCACAGATTGCTAAAGGGCGAATAAGTGTATCGAGTCTCATCATGTATTGTCTCAACCAATGCAAATTGGGGTGCAAACTGCCATGCCTGATTCTAAGGTAGGCCGGACCAAGCGCAGCGCCGTTCCGGCAGGTGG
>JAYTAK010000055.1:0-2199 GCA_043737515.1 Candidatus Kuenenia sp.
GGCCAACGGCCCAGGAAATCGGCATCGTGATCAGAAACGCCCTGAAAGGGCAGGGGAATCGCGATTCTGGAACCCTTTCAGGGTACAAACACACTATTAGATTCTGACCTGGGGCGGCGTTTGTCGCGGGAGCGGCTTCACTTGCCCCAGGCTATATTCCATAAGCCTTTCAGGCTTACGTACCTGCAATTTGGTTGGACACAATTCAGCACGGCGCACTTATACTTCGCGCGACCGAGATCGACGTATCAGCCGGAGTGCGTTAGCACCCGGGTTTTGCAGGGAATACCGACCAAACCGGACGCTAACGCGTTCCGGCTGATATTGCAGGGCCTCATTCCTGACCGCGCGGAGTATAATTCCGGATTAACATCCCCCGCTCGCGTTAAGTCCACGCCATTTCATCCACTGGCATGAAGCCAGTTGGGGGCCGGATTCACAGTGGGGCGGTTCGTGTGGTAGTCGGCAAACCGCGTTTCCACCGGCATGAAGCCGGATGGGGAACACTGCATTCGGTTCAGCAACCAATTCACTCAGGAATTCAAGTCTTCAGCTCCAGCCACAGCATCAAAACAAAACTCAGAATCCCGCCTTTTTCGACCGACTGGACAGATCGCACCCCGAGGCAACGCCCGCTGCTCCGACGACGACTCCATCCCCACCGACGAATACACCGCCTTCGCCCGCCGCCGAATCGGCACACGACCTCAAATGATGATCTGCTTCCGAAAATGTTTCGGCGAAGTCACCGTCTTCGCCTATTCGCTGCTGACCAAAACCCGCTCCGCCCCCCTACCAAGGTATCACCCTCGCCTCCCACGACAACAAAGTTCGCCTCGAAGGCGAAAACCTCCTCCCCCTCTTCCACTAGCTCCGCAACCACCGAGCCGTCGAAATCGTGGAGGCAGACAGAACCGTGCTGATGACGGCGGAAGCGGAATGTGTGGTGTCGAGGATTCTGGTTGTCCCGCCAACGGCATGCGGGGACTAAAGCGGGTTGAAGTTCGACGTCACCTGAATAGTCATTGTCGTCTGGCCGAATCTTCCGAATAGCGTGCGAAGACGGCAATCGATTGCAGATTTCCGCCCATGCGTTTTTTTTCCGAAACGAGGTGTTAATATTTCCACTGTCCCAGTTGCTTGCTGGACGAGTTCAATACCAATTCTTTAAGTGGAGATTTCTCAGTGGACCAGTATCCGCCAACGAATAACTTCCCGTATCAAGCCCAGCGTACTACGGAACCGCACTTCTTTTTGAGCCACGCTCATGTGGAGTCGGATCGTGCCAATGATCTCATAGCCGAACCTTTGCGGCGACGCGGGCTGAAGGTGACCATTTTTCGAACAAATCCGGCGCTCGACCCGATAATGTTGACGGACAGGATACGAGCAGCCTTGAAACCATGCACGCATGTTCTGGTCGCCGTTAGCCGGGCTGCTGCCGGTTCAGGTTGGGTCCGAGGTGAAGTTCGCGAATCACTCGAAAATCTTCCGCCTGAGCGGGTGATTCCGGTACTATTCGATGAACACATCAACCCAACGCGGATCTACCCTAGTCTCAAGACGCCGCCGGTCGATTTCATCCGCAGTTCCACAATGGGGGCCGATGCATTGATCAGCAGGCTGCAACTTCAGGACTATGTGATCTCGATCTCTGCCACTATTTCAAACAATTCGAGGAACGGACGGTCAGCTGATCCGTCAAGAATGATCTCCCCTGACGGGTTTCCGAACGCATGTTCATATCCGTTCGATCCATATGGGACAACGAAATATCGTCCTTGGTAACAAGAGTGTTTGCGATTTTCCCCATGAAAACTCAGGCTGTGAAAGGCTTCTGCACTACAAGACAGTGGGCCTCAAGTACACCACACTGGAAGGCAGCGTGACCATCCCCGGTGGTTCGAAAAGCCGACGACAGGGACTCGGAGACAACTCCTTGAAATAGCTCAAGTAGTCTAAAAGTATCATTTCCGAATTTAAGCGGGCTGCGATTGAACGGCTCTTGTCGCCCAGTCGTGTGATTCGCAAACGCCAAATCGCGAACTCGCAGACTTGTCACGGCACCGGCTCGTACGACCGTGTCGACGGGAGTTGCAATGGGTGCGATCTGCGTATTGCGCTGGAAAACAGGGCAATTACAGGGTCGATTGTGGGATTAGGAGTTTGACGGCTGGCAAAGCTAATAATGCCTTATTG
>JAYTAK010000056.1:0-5104 GCA_043737515.1 Candidatus Kuenenia sp.
AAAAGTGCATCAGCCTCTATGATTCACAGTCTATTGAGTCTCAAGCAGCATGAATTGGTCACTTGAGACAATTCCCGAGCCTTTCCGCCTTTCCCTGCAATGAATTCGCATGACCTCCAACCGACCTGACATCAGAACCCTGCTTGAAGAACGTATCCTGATCATTGACGGCTCGATGGGAGCCCTGATCATGTCGAATAACCCGGACGAGGCCGGCTATCGAGGCGAGCGATTCAGGAATCATACAGTCGATATCAGAAACGCCACGGACCTGCTCGTGCTGACTCAGCCGCAGTTAATCTCGGGAATTCATCAGCAGTATCTCGACGCCGGCGCCGACATCATTGAGACCGACACGTTCAACGCGAATCTCGTTTCGATGGAAGAGTTTCAGTTGTCTCACCTGACCTATGAAATTAACAAGGTCGGGGCTGAGTTGGCTCGTGCAGTGGCCGACAAGGAGACGGCTCGCAATCCGAAGAAGCCACGCTATGTCGCCGGAAGTATCGGGCCGACGAAAGTGCAGCTTTCGATGAACGCCGACAAACCGGGCAGCCGACCGTTTCAGTTTGACCAGATGGTTGCCTCCTACGCCGAGCAAATTCGCGGACTCATGGACGGCGGCTGCGACCTGCTGCTGCCCGAAACCAGCTTCGATACGCTGAACATGAAAGCCTGCCTGTTTGCCATCGGCAAGGTCTTCGAAGAAAAAGGCCGTGAGATTCCTGTGATGATCTCCGGCACCGTGTTTACCGGAGGAGTGACGTTGCTGGGCCAGTCCGTTGAAGCGTTCTATACGGCCATCGAACATTTTCCTGCACTCAGCGTCGGCTTCAACTGCGCGCTGGGGCCGAAGCAGATCAAGCCGTATCTTGAAACGCTGTCGAACATGGCGACGACGTATGTCAGTTGCTATCCGAATGCCGGAATGCCGGACGGGATGGGCGGCTTCGATACCAGCGCTTCGGACTTTGCTGAGATCGTGCGATCGCTGGCGACGGCCGGATTGCTGAACATCGTCGGTGGCTGCTGCGGCACGACTCCCGAATACATCCGCGCCGTGGCCGAAGCAGTGAAGGGTATTCCGCCGCGGAAGATCCCGGCTGGTGACGGCTGGTCCACGTACTCGGGATTCGATTATCTGGCCCTGCGTCCGGAATCGAATTTTATGAACGTCGGCGAACGCACGAACGTTGCCGGTTCACGCAAGTTCCTGCGGCTGGTTCGCGATGGCAAATTCGAGGAAGCCGTCAGCATCGCGCGGGATCAGGTCGAAGGCGGCGCGCAGGTGATCGATGTCAACATGGACGAAGGTCTGCTGGACGGGCCGCGCTGCATGGAGAAATTCCTGTGGCTGCTGCACGATGACAATATCCGCGTCCCGATCATGATCGACAGCTCAGACTGGAAGGTGCTCGAAGCCGGTCTGAAGTGCGTTCACGGCAAGAGTATCGTCAACAGCATCAGCCTGAAAGAAGGCGAGGCCGAATTCCTGCGCCGCGCGACACTCGTCCGTCGCTACGGAGCGGCCGTGATTGTGATGGCCTTCGACGAAACAGGGCAGGCCGCCACCTGCGAAGAGAAGGTGCGGATCTGCAGGCGCGCGTACAAGCTGCTGACGGAGAAAGTCGGCTTCCCGCCGACGGACATCATCTTCGACGCGAATATTCTGACCGTCGGTACCGGGATGGAGGAACACGCGAACTACGCCGTTGAATTCATCGAAGCCGTGCGGCGAATCAAGCAGGAGTGTCCGGGTGCAAAGACCTCGGGCGGCGTGAGTAACGTGTCATTCTCTTTCCGCGGCAACGATGCGGTGCGCGAAGCGATGAATGCGGCGTTCCTGTATCACGCGATTCAGGCGGGGCTCGACATGGGCATCGTCAATCCGCAGCAACTGGAAGTTTACGACGAGATCGACAAGGAACTGCTGGTCTATATCGAAGACGTGCTGCTGAATCGTCGGCCGGATGCCACAGAGCGGATGGTTGATTATGCTGAGACTGTGAAAAACAAAGCGGACAGCGGAAAGCGGAAAGCGGAGGAGTGGCGGACGGAGAGTGTAGAGAGGCGTCTGCAGCATGCGCTGCTGAAGGGGATTACCGATTACATCGACGGCGATACGGAGGAAGCACGTCTGAAATATGGCCGACCGCTGGACATCATCCAGGGGCCGCTGATGGACGGCATGAACATCGTCGGTGAACTGTTTGGTGCCGGCAAGATGTTTCTGCCGCAGGTGGTCAAATCCGCGCGAGTGATGAAAAAGTCGGTCGCGTGGCTAGAACCGTTTATGGAGGCTGAGAAGGCCGCAAAGATCAGCGGACAATTGCAACAGTTCAACGATGCGGGACTGTTCACGGGGACTCGCGAAGAAGCCGTGGCACTGGCGGAAGCGGCTGAGAAACTGGCCGATCCGAACGCCGTGGCGAGCAGCAACCGCGGGACGATCCTGATCGCAACGGTGAAGGGCGACGTCCATGACATTGGGAAGAACATTGTCGCCGTTGTGTTGCGGTGCAATAACTTCAAGGTGATCGATCTGGGCGTGATGGTTCCGTGCGAGAAGATCCTTGACGAAGCCATCAGACATAAGGTTGACATCATTGGGCTGAGTGGACTGATTACGCCCTCACTGGAAGAAATGATCATCGTCGCGCGCACGATGAAGGAGCAGGGTTTCACCGTGCCGTTGCTCATCGGCGGAGCCACCACCAGCGCAAAACATACGGCGGTCAAGATCGCTCCGGCGTACGATCAGCCGGTGGTGCATGTGGGCGATGCGTCGTTGTCCGTCGGTGTGGTCGAAGCGCTGCTGGATGCGGATCGCAAGCCGGAGTTCGTGGCGAAGAACATTGAAGCTCAGGTCAGGGCGAAGGCGTCGTTTGATCAGCGACAGCAGGTGACTTTGGTGCCGTATGCGGAGGCCCTGGCGAAGCGATTCACGGTTGACTGGGCGACCTACACACCACCGAAACCAGAATTCACCGGGACTCGAATCATTGAAGACCTGCCGCTGGAAGAACTGGTACCGTTCATCGACTGGTCGCCGTTCTTCAGTTCATGGCAGTTGATCGGCAAGTATCCGAAGATTCTCAACGACGCGGTCGTGGGTGAAGAAGCACGTAAACTGTTCGCAGACGCTCAGGATGAATTGAAAGCGTTGCTGGCCGACAAGAGCATCAAGGCCCGGGCCGTTTATGGCTTCTGGCCTGCGAATTCCGATGGCGACGACATCGTGCTGTGGACCGATGAAACTCGCACCAGGGAACTCATGCGATTTCCGATGCTGCGGCAGCAGTGGGAACGTGTGGGGCAGAAGGATTTTCGATCGCTGGCGGATTATGTGGCACCGATGGCGAATGACCAATGTCTAAGCACCAATGATCAAAGACACGCAGGTATTGCGAATCCTTCTATTGGTCATTCGGATTTGGACATTGGTCATTCACTCCCTGATTACATCGGCGCGTTCGCGGTCACAGCCGGTCAGGGATGCGACGAACTTGCGAAGTCAATCGAAGCGGCGGGCGATGATTATCGAGCCATCATGATCAAGGCCCTTGCGGATCGCTGCGCGGAAGCCTTTGCCGAATACCTGCACGCGAAAGTTCGGCGTGAGTGGGGATATGGCCAGACCGAAAATCTGACCAGTGAGCAGTTGATTGACGAAGAGTACGACGGCATTCGCCCGGCGTTTGGATATCCGTCGTGCCCCGACCATCTTCCCAAGGGGCCGCTCTGGCAATTGCTCGACGCTGAAAACGCAACCGGCATGACACTTACCAGCAGCTTCGCCATGTGGCCCGCCGCTTCGGTGAGCGGACTGTACTTTAGTCTGCCGGATCGACTCATTCCGGGTTCGAAATACTTTGCCGTGGATCGGATTACCAAAGACCAGGTCGAAAGCTACGCGGCTCGCATGAAGATGACTGTCAAAGAAATCGAACGCTGGCTGGCACCGAATCTCGGGTATAGTCCGTAAGATTCAGGAGGCACACATGCAGACTGCTGAGAAGATTTACGCCATGTTTGGGAATGAAAACTTGTGGCAAGCTGCGGCTCAATGCCATCGCATCCTGGCGGCGGCAAACATATCTCATGCCGTCTGCGGCGGTGTCGCCGTTTGCCTGCACGGTTATCAACGCAATACGGTTGATCTTGATCTGATCATTGAGCCTGAACGCGCTGCTGATGTCAGGCAATTGCTGGAAGAGGCAGGGCTGACATGGGTCGCTGCAGCAGAAGAGTTTCGCACGCACGGCGGCGTGGTGGTGCAGTTCCTGATGACGGGCGACCGCGCGGGGAGCGATTCTGAAGTCCGAATTCCCGTGCGAACGGGTGAATTGAATGTCGAGGTAATTGAAGGTCTGCCGGTGCTGCGTCTCTCCCGGCTGATTGAGATCAAGATCGCATGTGGAATGGGAAGCGTCCGCCGGACGCACAAGGATTTCGCCGACGTCGTGGAACTCATCGCCGTCCGCCATCTCGACGGTTCATTCGCGCGGCACCTTCACAAATCGGTCTGCAGTACGTTTCGTGAACTCGTCAGGAACGCGCAAGGTGCGTCGTAACGAGTTGGCTGATTGTGAAGTTGCCTTCCGCAGCGTAGGCTGACGGCGGAAGATGTCAATGCAGGCTTCAGAACGAAAGGGTGATTCAAATGCAAAGTAGCCTTGAGAATCCGATTACTCACAATAGGGTGCTGCGGCGCCATGCTTCTGAAATGTTTCCAGGATGATTATACTCCGCGCAGCCAGGACTGAGGGACGTGTTGTTGAGTAAGCCGCAAGGCGCTCGCTGCGGGTTGTGTATTCGGTCAACTTCGGCGGCTAGCGGACTGTTGATTAAGGGACGATCAGGAGTGTTTTCGTTTAACCCGATGCCATAGGAGGCTGCGGGAAAAAGTGTTGGGAGGTATAGGGTGAATTGAGTTTGTGTCGAGTTCGTAGCCAGTCCAATTCCGGCCAATAGCATGTGGCGCGGTGACAGCGAAGCCTCTTTGTTAGCGCGCGGCACGAAGCCGCCTGATTATTGAATTGAAAATCCCGTTTCGCGGTCCAGCAAACGGACCATGCGCTTCACGTTGTGAATTGTTCCTGCT
>JAYTAK010000057.1:0-2194 GCA_043737515.1 Candidatus Kuenenia sp.
TGGAGCGACTGGCCACAGCCGTGCGAGATCGGCTGCACTTCGTCGCCCGGCAGCGAGCTGCGACCGTGGCCAGTCGCTGGGGCGCGGCCATGATGATGATCATTCCGTTTATCGTGATGATGATTTATACGGTGTGGTATCCGGACTATCTGGTCCGTCTTACGGATTCCTATGCGGGCAGGATTTCACTGTGGCTTGGCATCACGGGACTTCTGACCGGCAGCTTCTTCGTGTATCGGATTCTGGCGAGAAGTGCGAGGTTCTGATGCCGCCGCAGGCGGTTTCAGACTTTGACAGACATCCCTGGGTGTCTGGTATATGTTGAGTCCATCGTCTTAGAGAAATTTCAGACCTGACCGCATCGGAACGACCGATGCCGCAGCGACTGTGGAGCAGATTTTATGTACTTCATCTGGTTTCTTGCAGCGGCTGGTGTTCTGGCTGTTGGCCTTGCTCTGAAGAAGCTGTTCTTTCCTGCCGAAAAGCGGATGCTCAGTCCTTTTCAGCAGTCACGCCCGGTTCCCGATCTGCGTTCTGCACCGGATCTTGCGGCGCAGGAAAAAGTGCAGTCAGGACTGTTGAAACTGGCGAACACACCCGACAGCGAATTCACTCCGGCGGCGCATAAAGTCGGTCTGCAGGCGCAGGCGTTTGCTTCGCAGCGAAGTCTCGAACCTGCTTTCACAACGGCAGTCGGTGGAAGCAACTCCGCGAAGAATGCAGTAAATCAGGGCGTGAACCGAATTTCGACATGGGGCGATCGCCGCTTGTTCTCGGAGTTTCGTGGCATTCTTTCCAATGACACTGATCCGAAGAATCAGATCGTACCGGAAGATCTTCCGATGCGGGATGGCGAAATGTTTTTCGGACGTATCACACCGGCGGTGGCTCAACTGCTTCCCGAATCTGCTGCGCGCCGTGAAGTGCAGAGAAAAAACCTGATGGGTGCCGGATACCTCTCCCGCGCTTCGTGGATCAATCTGACCGCAATCCGGTTTGTGCTGGCGTTTCTTTCCATCGTGCTCGTCGGCTACTTTCTGATTGTGCTCCCACCCGCTGCGGAACCATGGCTGGTCGCGATGCTGGTCATTGCCCCGCTGCTGGCATGGGCGATTCCGCCTCTGATCGTGTCCTTCAGAGCATCGGAACGCAAAATCGATATCGAGCGAGGACTGCCGGACGTGCTGGACATGATGAACATGGGCGTGAGTCAGGGGCTGACCGTCCCGCAGTCGCTCAAACGCATCAGCCGGGAAATTGGCAGTGTGCATCCGGCGCTGGCAGAAGAACTGCAACTGGTCAATCAGCAGGCGGAAGTCGGCAGCATGCCGCAGGCACTCCGTAACTTCAGCCAGCGGATTGATTCGTCTGAAGTGAATTCATTTACGTCGTTACTGATTCAGTCAGAAGTCACCGGCACGAGCATTTCCCGATCACTGACAGAATACAGCGACGGCATTCGCAGCTCGTTAAAAGAACGCGCGGACGCACGCGCGAATCTGGCATCGTTTCAACTGCTGTTTCCTGTCGCGTTGTGTCTCATGCCGTCCGTGTTTTTGTTCCTGTTGGGCCCGGCGATTGTTCAGTTCTCCGACTTCTATGACAACCAGGCACAGCAGCTTCAGCAAAGCCGCCAGGACGCCATCCGCAGCCTTGATCAGGCCCCGACCCTCGACTACAGCCGCGTCACCGGCCAGTTCAACCAGCCTTGATCGTTGCCTTGCGCACAGCAGTCGCACCGGGAAAACCACGCTCGTTCCTAAGAGTTATGCCCGATGTGTGATTGCCGGACTTCGTGCTCGTGCTCAGCATCGCGGTGCTCGTGCTCGTAATCGACACCCAGAGGATACTCGACCAGGGAATCCGAGACACCATCGCATTTCATCGCCATCCGAGTTAACATCGCGACAATCCGCACGAGCCTGGATTTGAGTTCGAAACTCGTTTCCAGGTTTAATCCGCCGGAAACAACAAGCACGTCTTGAATCGCAGCACACTCCAGCGCTGAACCACGAGCAATATCCAGAAACCTCGCTCGATCTTTCAAGCTGCGCTTGCCGTTACCCTCCGCAATGTTGAGGGGAATGGATTGTGCAGCACGCAACCATTGATCGCGCGCATGGCGATGAAGCCCCGCCAATAAACGAGAGGTTTCAAATGCGTTCGCGACGTATTCGATCGAAAGGCGATAGAC
>JAYTAK010000058.1:0-5100 GCA_043737515.1 Candidatus Kuenenia sp.
CCGCGCGGCCAGAAATGAGTCCGGCGAGCGGAGTGGCGTGAGCCCTCCGGTACGTCGCTTTTTTGTACCGGCAAGCTGACGCATGCCGCTCGCCAATTCCCTCACTCATGACCGGGTCGAGTATAACCACCTGCTCACCAGGTGAGGTCGTAACATCGCGTGGTTCACCTTCAGGGCTCCCGCTTCGAGGCTTGTTTGAGGAGACCTTCCAGATCTTTTCGAGTGAACTCGCCCGATCCCCGGAATTCTGATTCCGTTTCGCCTGCCGGCCAGGAGGCACCGTCTCGGAAGTCGTGGATCACCCAAAAATCAGTATCTGAACCGGTCAGATGAACAATCCCAACAACGTTGCCGTCCGCCGCCGTCCGTATGTCAAGCAACAATTCGCCCGGATCACAACCCTGGAAGAAAACAATTGTCTCCGGCACAATCGTTTCACCGTCGATCCGTACTTCGTAGTAAATTGGCTGCGATTGATCACAATTCCCGCTTTTCAAGAACACGATTTCTCGCCCTTGCCACAATCGAATACTGCAATCGGGCTAAGAGCATCTGAGTTAATCAGAGAATAGAAGCAGCCACCTACCAGCGAGCAGAACACAAACACCATGACGCAACCGGGAGACCGTAAAAATGGCAGCAACTCGAAATCGCTCTCGGTTGTCACTGGTTCGTGATTCTGAGTTCCGGCATCCATCGCGCACTCATCAACCTACTGCTTACAGCGTCCAGAGCAAATCGTAACTGTTCCCTGCACATTGACCAGCACCACTCTCCGCAATTAGCTTCTTTCTTTCCACCAACGGCGCATTTTGCTCGCATCTTTTCGACCATTGTTCTTTCGGCTTTCGGCTTCGCCGCGCTAGGGTGTTGCCAGTCCCAGCTTCTTCAATTGCTGTCCGTTATTAGCATTCCACAGATAGACGTTGCCGCCTGCATCACCGGCCGCAGCGATGCTGCTGTCCGGCGTCACGGCGATCGTGTGGAGCCAGGTGCTGACATCGCCGAGATTCCTCACAAGGCCACCGTTTGACGCATTGTGGATGCGGACCAGCTTATCGCCGCAGGATGAAATGATATTGTCGGTCTCGCCGATGTACTGCACCGACGTCACATGGCGTCCGAAGTTTTCGATCGTACGCTGCTGATCACCCGTCTCAGCGTCCCAGACTTTGATGGTGTTGTCCGCTCCGGACGTCGCGATCACCTGGCCGTCACGTTTCCAGGCAACTCCGAGGACATAGCTCGTGTGGCCTTCGAACCGCCGCAGTTGCTGGCTGGTAGCGATGTCGAATGTGCGCAGGTACTTGTCGGCTCCCCCGGACGCGATTCGCTTCCCATCAGGCGAAAACCTTGCCGCATAGATCACGTCATCGTGAGCCTGCGGCAGATAGAGGACTCGACTTCCGTCCGCGACGTTGAAGACCTGCAGCTCACCGCGTCGCGACGGGATTCCGCTGGCAATCAGCAACTGCGACGAATCGGCGTTGAAATCGACGGCCGTGACCCGATGAGCCACCATATTCGGATCATCCATGTTTCCAATCGTACGCTCCAGAACCCAGCCAGGATTCGCATCCCACACACGCAGCGACTGATCGTCCGACGCGGACGCCAGCGTATGTTCGTCCAGAAACGTGACGGTCCTGATCGCCGCCGTGTGTCCTGCAAAGGCTCCCAGAGCCATCCCGGTCCGGGCATCCCATGTGTGGACGTTTGCGAAATCGCCGCTCGTGGCCAGCACCGAACCGTCCGGTGAAAATACAACGCTGTGCAGCGGCAGATCGGATTCCTGAAGCTGCGTCGTGGCCGTGGCGACCGCGGTCTTCGCTTCGGCGAGCAGCGTCTCGGATCGCGTCACGGCATCCTTGCGAATCGGCACCGCCGCCTGCGCGATGGTGAGTTCTTTGGCCGCCAGCACCTGTTGCTGAGATAAGAGATTCTGCATCGATTCTGCCAACTTCAGCGCGGCGACGGCGTCGTTGTAAGGCTTTTGTACGGTCTCAAGTTTCTGCGCTGCGGCATTCGCCAGCGCAGACATGGCGGTCGCGTTGTCAGTGGGTGCCTGCACGGCGGCTGCCATCGCGGTGGAATGCACTGTGGCCGCTTCCATCTGCGTCTGTGCAGCAATGACCTTCGCCTTGAGTTCTTCGTTCAGCGGTTCACTGTTGGACGCCTGCTGCAGGCGTGAAAGTTTGGCCTGTGCCAGCACGATTTCTGCAGCCGCGACTTTCGCGGACTGCTCGGCAAGCTGTTTCGCCGCAAGTGCTGTCTTCGCTGTCGCAGATGCATCGATGGCCGCTTTTTCGGACGCCGTTTTTTCTGTAAAGGCAGTTTCCATCGCCGTCTTCTTTGTCTGCACGTCAGCGGTGGCTGCGGTCAGCATGTCGGCCAGCGTTTTTTCGGCGGTTGTCTTCAATGGCAGATCTTTTTCTGCAACATCGGCCAGTTGCTTCGCGACGTTCAGGCGAGTTGTCGCAGCCGAATCCTGCTGCTGGGCTCGAGTCAGTGCGATGCGGCGGCGGATGTCGCCGCGCATTTCCGCGATCTGCTGGCCATTGATGTTGAACAGTTTCGCCGTGTGATTGTCGCTGGCCGACGCGATTCGCTGCACATCAGGCGCAACTGCGATCGCCACCACGACTCCGCCGTGGTTGTACTGCTGCATCTGCTGGCCATTGTCGAGATTCCAGCGACGGATGGTGGTGTCCGTGCTGCCGGAAAAGACCTGTCGCGAATTCTGCGGAATCCGAGCCAGTGAAGTCACCGGCCCGCTGTGTCCGGGGATTTGCCTGATCGCCGCGACATTCCACTGAAAGACGCCCACTGGTGATGCTGTCAAAGCGATGGTCTGAGTTCTGTTCGGGTCCGCGTTGGGAATCACAGGCAGCATTGAACAACCGACCGCGACTCCAGCATGACCAGAGAATTTTTGCAACAGCGCGCCAGTCTGTATGTCATGCACCTGCGCGGTCGGTTTTTCGCCGTTTGAGACCGCCAGAATCTGCTTCCCGTCCGCCGAGAAAGCGACTCGATGCACTGGACCGGAAAATCCCGCGAGCTGCTGCGGTCCGACGCCTCCACCAGACGCATTCCACAGCCGAACCATGTTGTTGTCGCCGGCGGTCGCCAGGAACTGGCCTTCGGCTGAAACTGCGAGGTCGTTGACGGCAGCTCCGTGACCCGTACTGAACGTTGCCTGTCCGTTCTGCGGCGAGTACCCGCGCAGTGATCCATCTGCAGCAGCGACAAACATCAACTGATTGTTCGGATGAAATGCCATCTTCCGCACTGGCTGAGTATTTCCGTCGAGATGTTGCAGGAATCTCAGCGTTTGTGCTGCGATGACTTCGTTCGCGCGAGCGACCAGCAGCGTTGTTGTCGCGGTGAAGACTGCGGACTTCACCTTTGGATCCGTGAATGTTTCGCGAAGCCGAGCGTTGGTGGCGTTGAAGACGGAGACTCGACCATCGGCGTTGACGACTGACAACAACTGAGCGTCCTGTGAGAAGCTCAGCGACGTTGCTGCGGTCGCAAAGCCCTGCAGAGTCTGCAGCACGCCGCCGTTGTCTGTCTGGCAGATGCGAACCTGATTGTCGGCACCACTAAACGCCATCCGCTGTGTGTCAGCCGACAGCGCGAATGAGGTTGGTGCTGCGGGCAAAGTAAACGTTCGCACTTGCACGCCATCGGCTGCGTTCCAGAATCGCACGGTCGTGTCCAGGCTGACGGAAAATGGCTGACCGTTCCAGAATCCGGTGGCTGCGACGGCGCCCGAGTGTCCTGCGAATTCCTTCAGCACCATGCCGTCTGCGATGTTGAACAGTCGCAGAGCATTGTCCGCAAAACCCGCGATGATCTGACTGCCATCGGTGTTGCATCCCACTGCTGTGACTGCCGCCGTGAGCCCTTCGATTTTCCGGAGTTCCGGCTGAGCCGCATTACGAAGATCCCAGACGCGAATCGTTTTGTCCTCGCCGCCGGAAGCCAGTTTTGAATCGTCGTTCGAAAAGGCGAGTGACAGGATGTTGCCAGCGTGGCTAATCAGTGAATGCGTGATCTTGTTCGTCTCCGTACTGCGAACGATGATCGCCGGCTGGCCGTCTTTTGTACCGACTGTCGCAAGCTGTTTGCGAGTCGGGCTGAGCACCGTGAATGCGAACGGCTCGCCAGTCGCGGCTTCCAGCGGCACCGACGGAGCGGCGTTCAGGTTCCAGACAGACATCGCACCATCTTCGCCTCCGGATACCGCCATCGTCCCGTCCATACTGCCTGCCACGGATCTCACAGCCGCCGCGCCGCCCTTCCATGTATCCAGCAGCTTTTGTTCAGCAAGACTCCAGAGCTGCACTGACCCATCGGGCGTTCCCGCGAGTACGTTGTAGCAGTCTCGCAGATTGTCGGCAGTCGGTTCCGGTGAACCAGGCTTGCGAACAAAATCCAGCGAAGTGATGCCGCCGTCGATTTTCCAGGCAGCAATGTCCTGTTCGACGACAGGAATCGCTGCCGACTGCACGGCGATGATTTTCACGGTGCCAGTGCTTTCAATCATCGCCAGCAATCGCCCATCACGACTGCTGACGATACGTTCCAGATTGGCGGGCGATGACGCAAGTTTTGTCGGGGCGGCGGCTGGCACTTGCCAAAGCCGCAGCAGGTTGTCTCCACCGCCGGAGACGATCCATTCTGTTTGATTTTCAACGCCGACCAGTTCAACCGCCTTCACGGGCGTCGGCGTTTCAATCCGACCTGCCAGCGAACCATCGGCAATGTTCCACACGCAAATCGACTGATCAAGTGATCCGGAAACCAGTCGAAGTCCATCGCTCGCGAATTGCAGTGACGTCACGACATCCGTGTGCCCGGTGAGTGTCGGTCCAGCGGTGCCATCAGCGGCGTTGAACAGTCGCACCGTGTTGGCCGGTCCATTCGCAGCGATCCACTTGCGATCCGGGCTGATGGCCATGGCTGACGCCGGACTGCCGGTCGCAATGTTGAGCTTCTGCACGTCCTTTGGCCGACGCCATAACTTCACTTCACGGAATCCGCCAGACGCCAGCAGGTCGCCATCCACATTGAACGTCAGCGACTGCACCAGAT